>JACDBQ010000457.1 GCA_013694845.1 Acidobacteriota bacterium | reverse complement strand
GGCGCAGGTTGCCGCGCTAGCCATTCTGTGTCTGTCTGGCGCGCGCGGCATTTATGTACTCGCGGTTGCCGAGCGGCCGCCGCTGCAGATCTCGATTCCAGACGATGACTGGGGTCGCGTGATGGCGTGGGCCCGCACCACAGACATCGACAGCGGTTGGCTCGCCGATCCGCTGCACGCGGTGCTGTACGGCACCAGCGTCAGGGTCGCGGGCGAACGTGACGTGCTCGTCGAAGCCGTCAAGGATGCGGCGCTCGGCATGTACGACCGGCGCATCGCGGTTCGCACCAGTGAACGGATCAGGGCGGTGCCGGATTTCCTTCGGCTGACGCCCGCCGAAGCACGGCGGCTGGGCGCGACCTACGATCTCGACTACCTGGTGACCGAGCAGATGCTGGACCTGCCGCTCGCGTTCCAGGAGGGCGCGTTACGCGTCTACCGAATCCAGTGACCGACTTCGTCCCCCGACGCGGGCTTGGCAACGGTCACCTGATGACGGTGTTCGCGTGGGCTCGGCCGCGCACGTTCAGTCATCTGCCGCGAGCGGAGGAGCGCCATTTCGACACCGAGCCCGAGACGCGTGTCCGTGCCGACTGCTTCTGGCAGCCGGAACGGCGGCATCGTCCGCTGTTGCTGGCGCTGCACGGGCTCGAAGGATCGAGTAGCGCGCATTACATGCGCGGCATCGCCGACAAGGCCTACGCGCGCGGATTCAACGTCATCCTGCTGAACCAGCGGAACTGCGGCGGGACCGAGGCACAGTGTGCCGGTCTCTACCACTCCGGTCTGACGGCCGATGCGAAGCACGTGATCGACGACGTCACGACAACCGAGGGCATCGGCAGGATCGTGGTGGCCGGCTACTCCCTCGGCGGAAATCTCGCCTTGAAACTGGCCGGGGACTATGGCGACGCTCCGCCGGCGCAGCTATGCGCGGTCTGCGCCGTCTCGCCCATCATCGAGATCGGCCAGTGCGTGGACGCCCTCGAGCGGCGGTCGAACCTGCTCTACCAGATGAACTTCGTCCGCGGCCTGCGCGCGCGCATGCGACGCAAGAACCTGACCCATCCAGGGCGCTTTGCGGTCGAACGGTTGCGGAACGTCTGGACGGTGCGGAAATTTGACGACGTGTTCACCGCTCCCTTCTTCGGATTCCAGGGAGCGGCTGATTACTACCACCGCGCCAGCGCGATGCGCGTGATCGACCGGGTCCACGTACCCGCGTTGATCATCACGGCCGAAGATGACCCTTTCGTTCCGGTGGATCCGTTTCGCGACCCGAAGGTGACGTCTCACCCGCAGATCACTCTGAAGGTCACACCGCACGGCGGGCACTGCGGGTTCGTCGGCCGTGCCGGTCCGGATACCGACGGTTACTGGGCCGAAGAGCAGATCGTCGCGTTCGCGTCGAAGCACTGCGGGCATTAGGGTGCGGGGTGCGGGGTCCGGAGTCCGGGGTGCGGGGTCCGGGAAAGCTACAAAGCGGCGATGAATCGCTTCGCGAAGTCAGGTCCGAGCCCCTGCTCTTCGTGCTTGAAGTAGACGAAGGCGTCAGCGGGCGGAAGTCCTTTAACGATCGTGGCCCACTCATCGATGTCCGCCTGCTGGTACCCTTCATCCCGCAGCCGGAAGTAGGCGTAGTCGGCAGTCACTTCGATCGGGGTGCTCATCTTCTCGCTGTCCGCGATACAGAGCGCGACGTTCCGGTCGCGGAGGGCATCGAACACTTCGCTATCGAGCCACGACGCGTGGCGGAATTCGAACGCGGCGCGCGTGCCTTCGGGCAGGAGCTCGAGGAACGCGCGCAACACCTCCGCATTCTTCTTGAAGGTCGGCGGGAGTTGGAAGAGCAGGACGGCGAGTTTAGGCCCCAACGTGGTCGCCGCGCGGCAGAACGCCTGGAGCACCTCTTCGCAACGCTGCAGCTTCGCGTCATGCGTGATCCGTCGCGGCGCTTTCAGCGTAAAGGTGAAACGATCGGGCGTGCCGTCCGACCAGCCCCGAAGCAGCTTCTCGGTCGGCATCCGGTAAAAGGTGTAGTTGATCTCGACAGTCGGGAAACGCTCGGCGTAATACGCCAGCATCTTCTGAGTGCTGAATTTCTCGGGGTAGAAGGTCCCGCGCCACTCCGGATAGTTGTAGCCCGACGTGCCGACACGGACGTTCTCGCTCACGCGCACAGTCTAGCAGGGGTCCAGTTTCCAGCTTCCAGTTCCCGGCTTTCCAGTTGTCTCGATCCCGCGCAGGATCGACAATAGCCGCAGGGAGACGCGCATGCGCAACTCGATCCGATCGCTCGCCGGTAATCCGGGATTCACTGTGGTTGCCGTGCTCACGATCGCACTCGGCATCGCCGCCAACACCGCCATCTTCAGTGTGGTCAATGCCGTCCTGCTGCGGCCCCTGCCCTATCCGGATCCCGCCCGGATCGTGCAGGTCTGGACGACCGATGCGGAAGGACCGCGGGGGAACCACGGCCCACCCGACTTCCTCGAGTTTGCGAGAAGGACGCAGACGCTGAAGCAGCTGGCCGGGTATCGCGAAGACGCCCTCACCATCGCACCGGAGGGGGGCGAACCGGTGCGCGTGAGCGGGGCACTGGTGACGGTCGACTACTTCGACGTGCTCGGGCGGGCCGCGGCGGCCGGCCGGACGTTCAGCCGTGCGACCGATGCGAATCGCACCGACCCGATCGCCGTCGTCAGCCACAAGACCTGGCGCGATACGCTCGCGTCGGATCCCACCGTTATCGGCCGCCTCCTGCGCATCAACGGAGTGGCGCATACGGTGCTCGGGGTGATGCCGGGCGGGTTCGACTATCCGCTCGGCGCGGAGGCCTGGGTCCTTTCGACGAAACCGGTGCCACCCCCACCCGTCGATGTCGAAGGGGACCTTCTCGAGCAGCGCAGGCTGCATTACTTTCTTTGCCGTCGGTCGACTGCAGACCAATGCAACGGTGCAGCAGGCGCAGGCCGAGCTCGGCGCGATCGCCTCGGACATCGCGCAGCGTTACCCGAAGACCAACACCGGACGTGGGGTGCTGGTCCAACCCCTGCACGACCGGATCGTGGGCGATGTCCGCCGCGCTCTGCTGGTGCTGCTCGCCGCCGTCGGGGTCGTTCTTCTGATCGCCTGTGCCAATGTCGCGAGCCTGCTGCTCGCACGCGCGTCGGCGCGGCAGCCGGAGCTCGCGATCCGGACGGCACTGGGCGCGACCCGCGGACGTCTCGTTCGACAGTTGCTGCAGGAGAGCTTGTTGCTCGCCACTGCCGGCGGCGCACTCGGGCTGCTGCTGGGGGTGTGGGGCGTTCGCCTGCTCGTCGCCGTCATTCCGGAGGGCGTTCCACGCGTCAACGAGATCGGGCTCGACGCGCGGGTCCTCGCGGTGACGCTGCTGGCCTCGATCGCGAGTGCGATCCTGTTCGGGGTCGTCCCCTCGCTGCAGGCGTCGAAAGCAGATGCTTCGACGGTGCTCAGGGGCGGAGGGGATCGCGCGTCGACGGCGGGACGCGGGCGCGCAAGAACCCGCGCGACCCTGGTCGTCATCGAGGTGGCGCTCACGCTGATGCTGCTCGTCTCGGCCGGGCTGCTCGCCAACAGCTTCCTGCGTTTACAGCAGACGGACCCTGGCTTTGCGACCGATCGGGTCACGCTGGTGCAGCTGCCGTTGCCGCAGGGCAAATACGTCGACGGCAAAGCGCAGGCGGCGTTCTACGAGCGATTGCTGGAGGGCCTGAAGACGCGCGGCGAGATCGAGCTGGCGGCGGTCGCGTTCCCCAATCCGCTGTCCGGCGCGAACGCCTCCGGCTCCTTCAGCATCGAAGGTCGTCCGACTGCTACCCGTGCGGAGCGGCCACGCGCCAACCTCGCGACGATCTCACCGGACTATCTCCGAGTGATGGGAATCTCCTTGATCGCGGGCCGGCACTTCACCGAGCGCGACCGGGAGCCGGCGCCCACCCCGATCATCGTCAATACCGTCTTCGCCCGCCGCAACTGGCCGGGCGAAGATCCGCTCGGCAAACGCATCCGGTTCGACGATGCAGACGACAAGTGGCTGACCGTCGTCGGCGTGGCAGCTGATTCACGGAACCGGGGACTCGAGACCGCGCCCGAACCGCTGATGTACATCCCGTACCACTCGTTCACATTGCCGTTCATGAGTCTCGTCGCGCGCAGTCCGGGGGGCACCGCGGCGGTGGCGACAGCCCTCCGCGGAGAGGTCCGCAAGCTCGATCCCGAGTTGCCGATCGACAGCGTGCAACCACTCGAGGATATCGTCAGCGAATCGGTCGCCGGACCGCGCTTCCGGACTCTCCTGCTCGCCGCCTTCGCAATCACGGCGCTCGTGCTTGCCGCGATTGGGGTCTATGGTCTGATCAGTTACTCCGTCGCGCAGCGGACCCGCGAGATCGGTATCCGCGTCGCGCTCGGCGCCCGACCGGCGCAGGTGGTCGGCCCGATCGTGCGGGAGGGGATGAGGATGGCCTTGATCGGGGTCGGCGTCGGTCTCGTCGGCGCCCTCGCGGCCACGAAAGTGATCGCGGCATTCCTCTTCGGCGTCGAAGCGACCGACCCGCTCACCTTTGCTGTGGTCGCGGCGCTGCTGCTGTTAGTGGCTCTCCTCGCGAGCTACATCCCGTCCAGACGGGCGCTCCGGGTAGATCCGCTGACCGCGCTGAAAGCCGAATGACCAGATCGCCTTCGGGATGTTCATCACCCGCGATATGGATTGGTACAGCCTGCAACTCGGAGAAGCGGACACTCGGCGACTGAAGCGTCGCGGGACGGTCGCCTGATCATTCCCTGCTCGGGCCGTGACGAAACGCGAACACGAGATCTCGGTCGTTGCGGCCGCGTCCCCGGGGACGGCCCTACTGGCGGCCACCGCCCGGCTTCAATGTGATCAAAAGAACGTCGCTGGACGTCACACCGCGCGAGAGCGCCAGGTGCTGGCCATCGGGCGCCCAGGCCGCGCCGAAAATACTGTCCGGGATCCCCCCGATCGCCTGGGGTGCTTTTTCGCCGGGCAGGTAGCGGAACAGCCGAACCTTCCCGCCTTCGAGACGCCAGAACGTGATGCTCCTGCCGTCGGGCGCCCAGCTCCCGGAGAACGCTGGCACCTGCGGCAGCAGGTGCGGCGGGCCTCCCGTTGCGGGCATGACACCGAGCGCTGAACGACGTTCGCGAGGATCCCAGCCGAGCCCGAGCAGCTTCATTCCGTCGACCGATACATCTTGCGGCCGGAAGTTGTGCTCGCCGAGTGACACCGGTTCCCCGCCATTGATGGACGTCCTGAACGGCCGCGGCGTGCCGGACTCGATTCTGCTGAAGTACACCGACCCGTCGCGGCCGGCCAGCGGCGCGAGATCCAGATCGCCGGTGGTCAGCGGCTTCTGATCTGTTCCGTCGACGTTCATGCGCCAGATCTGCATGCGGCCGCCGCTGTACCGTTGAAACACGATATGCCGGCCGTCGTGCGCTACGCTCGGCACGAAAACCGGTTCCCGCTGAGTAGTCAGCTGGACCGCATTGCGCCCGTCGGACTCACTCAGCCAGATCTGTGGGCTGCCGGACACATTCGACGCGTAGACCAGGCGCCCGTCGGGAGTCCAGTCGAGACCATTCTGCCCGTCGGCGCGGCCGGGGCCTCGCGTCACCTGCAGGCCACCGCCAGGATCGTTGGCCGGCGCGACCCAGAGGTGCGCCACCGTGGCCGCCTGCACCGCCGCGAGAGCGCTCGCATCGCCTGAGAGACTGAGAGAGGTATAGGTGTTCAGATCGTTCGTCACCCTGCGCCGCACGTTCCGGGGATACGAGATCTGCCACAGCTGTTGTGTTTCGGGGCCGGACTCCGCCGCCGCGACCACGAATGATCCGCCGTCGGGGAGCCATTCCAGGTCACCCATGAAACTCCAGCGTCCTTCGAGTGGTCTCGTCGCACCGGAGGCCACAGCAACCGCGACGATCAGCGAGTGCGGGCCGTTCCGCAGCGATCTCGCGTGGGCGACGATCGTCGTGCCGTCGGGGGACCAGCCGGGGCCGCTCAGCGCGAATTCATCGGGCGGGACGAGCTGAGCCAGCTGCCGTGGAGCGGAGCCGTCCGCATTCGCGACCATCACCCATGCCGTCCCCGTTTCGGGGGATCCGCGGGTGAACGTGAACTGGGAGCGGTCGGGTGAGAAGGAGATGCGGCTGTCGACGTCCTCCAGGATCCTCTGCGGCGCCCCGCCGAGCGCAGCCACCCGATAGAGGGTACCCACGCCGCCCGTCCTCGCATAGGTCACGTAGTAAACGTAGTCACCGTCGGGGGCATAGGTCACACCGTCATACCGGACGTCGGCGGGCGGTACGATCTGGACGTCGCTCGTCGTCGCAGTCTGTCGCATCCAGAGGGCGGGCGCTCCCCCATCGATCTTTACATGCGCGACGTATCGACCGTCGGGCGATACAGCCGCCAGTGAGGCATTGCCCGTGCTGGTCAGGCGGCTCAAGCGGTCGATGTCGAGCTGCACGCCGGACACGCCGCCACGATAATTCCTCCAGAGGGCGTAGCTCACGGCGCTGGCAGTGAGGATCAGCACCAGCGAGCAGGCGATCGCAATTTTGTTCAGCGCACCGCCGCTGCGCGCCGGCGCGGCCGGACGAGGCAGCGTGACCGACGCGGTGATCCCGCTGTCGATCTCACCTTTGAGCTCTTCGAGCTCGTTGCGAAGGTCGGTCGCGGTCTGGTAGCGACGCGACGGGTCCTTCGACAGCGATCGGCGAATCACCTTGGCCAGGCCCGCGGGCAGCGCCGGGTTGATGTCGGTGATGAGCGTGGGCGTGTCTTTCAGGATGGACGAGATCACCGACACGTTGGTGTCGCCCTTGAACGGCTTCTCTCCCGTCGCGAGTTCGTGGAGCACCACGCCCAGCGAGAAGATGTCGGAGCGCTGGTCGACCGGCCGGCCTTCGGCTTGCTCCGGGGACATGTAGGCGACGGTGCCGATGATCCGGCCTTCGCCGGTCAGGTCCTGGGTCGGCATGCGGGTGAGCTCGTTGGCTTCCGCCTCGGCCTGCACTTCGCGCAGCTTGGCCAGGCCGAAGTCGAGCACCTTGACCCGCCCGTCCGGCAACACCATGATGTTGCCCGGCTTCAGATCACGGTGTGTGATGCCCCGCTGATGGGCGGCCGCCATCGCGTCGGTCACCCCGAGGCCCACGCGCAGCAGCGCGTCGACCGGCAGGCCGCCCGCCGCCAGCACGTCACCGAGCGGCTTTCCTTCCACGAGCTCCATGGTGAGGAACGAGATGCCCTCGGCGTCTTCGATCGAGTGGATCGTCACGATGTTCGGATGGTTGAGCGCGGCGACCGCCTGGGCCTCGCGTTCGAAGCGCTGACGACGCTCGGGGTCCGCCGCCAGCAAAGCCGGCAGAACCTTGATCGCCACTGTGCGATGAAGCCGCGTGTCCTCGGCGGCATAAACCTCGCCCATGCCGCCCTTCCCGAGGGGGCCGAGGATCCGGTAGTGATTGAGCGTTTGCGGGATCACCAAGTCCACGGTCCGGCAGGAGGTGGCCACCTGCCGATCATCTGCCGGAGGGTGACGACCTGTCCGAGAGGATGAGCGTTGTGGACCGCGATGTGGGTCAGCGCATCGCGGACGGTATAACCGGCAAGGGGCGGGAAATCGATGGCGGGCGAAATCGGATGGTCCACGCGGGCCGCATCCTCGGAGAGCGCGACCGCCGTATCGAGGCCGAGAAGAAACTGCGCGCGAAGCGGAATCCAGCCAGCCGCGTCCACATCAGGCCAGCCATCAGCCGCCGCCGCAACCATCGACCTGCCCTCACCATCGCAACGCGCCAGGAACCAGTCCTGCCAGAATGCCAGGTGCGCGACGATCTCCGCGACGCAATGCGCGGCGCCAGCCACTTTGCGCATGGCGTCGTCAGCCGCGAGATCGTCGAGGGCGACGGCCGGCTGGATGTACGCGAACGTGTCTTTGAGCAGTTCTCGAAGCATGATCGGGATGCACCCCTAAGCGGTAGCTTCGGCAGCCGGGAGCGTGAAGTATTTCTCTTCCTTGAGCTGCGCCTTGGGAAAGCCGGCTCGTGCCAGGAGCGCCTTGCCCGATTCGACCATCTGCGGATGGCCGCAGAGGTAGGCGATGGCATGGGCCGCGTCGTATCCGCGAGTGTCCGCGTGCTTGCGCAGAACGTCTTCGACCCGCCCGACTTCGCCGCTCCAGCCCGGGTTTTCCCAGGGACGGCTGACGGTGGCGACATACTGGAGCCAGCCGCCGGCGCAGAGCTCCATCAGCTCCTCGCGGTAGCTGCCCAGATCCTGTGCGCGGCTGCCCCCGTGCAGGATGAAGTACTCGCAACCGTCGTCGGCGCCGTTGCGGATCGCGTCGGCCCGCGCGCGCACCATGCTCACGTAGGGTGCGATCCCGGTGCCCGTCGCGATCAGCAGGCGTCTGGCCAGAACGGGCGCGGGCGCCAGGGTGAAGGCTCCGACGATCCGCTCCCGCATCAGAAGTGAATCGCCGACCTTCAGCTCCCAGATGTGAGGCGTTAGCTCACCGTGTTCGACCAGCTCGATGAAGAACTCGAGCGTCGGTTCGTGGGGTGACGAGACGATCGAGTAGGCGCGCTGGATGACCGCGTCGCCACTGAGGACGGCAAGAGTCGCGTACTGCCCGGGCTTGAAGTTGACCGGGCGCTCGGGCTCGAACCGGAAACGCTCCCGCTCGTTCGAGAAAGGCGTGCGTTCGACCAGCCGCGCATTGATGAACGGTTTCAGATTCGTCATGAAGTCCCGCGCAGCTTCCCATCACCGGGAGCCGCCGTCAAGCGCGGCCTGCGCTCGTCGCCCGGTGTCCCAGCGTGAACGCGGCGAAGACGATCGTCAGGATGCAGCACACGATCATCGTGATGAAGACGCCGCTCCATCCCCAGCCGTCGGCGATCCACCCGACGCCGGTGCCCGCGATCGAGGAGCCGAAGACGTAGCCGAAGAAGCCGGTGAATCCCGCCGCCGTGCCCGCGGCCTTCTTCGGCACCAGATCGAGCGCATGGAGACCGATGATCATGATCGGACCGTAGATCAGGAATCCGATCGCGATCAGCGCTGCGTAGTCGATCCAGAGCGGCCCCTGGCCATTCAGCCAGTAGACGACGACCGCGACCAGGGTGAGAGACATGAAGAGAATCGTGGCCGGCGCGCGCCGGCTCTTGAACACGCGGTCCGACATCCAGCCGCAGGCGATCGTGCCGGGGATGGCGGCGTATTCGTACAGCGACCACGCGATGCTGGACTCGCGAAACGAGAAACCCTTGGCTGTTTCAAGATACGTCGGGATCCAGTTGACCACCCCGTAACGAACGAAGTAGACGAAGGCGTTCGCGAACGCCAGCGCCCACAGGTACTTATTGGGGAGGACGTGCTCGAAGAAAATCTCCCGGAACGTAAACGTCCGCTCGTGCTCGGCGTTGTAATCGGGTGGGTAATCGTTCTTGAACTCCTCGACCGGCGGTAGCCCGACCGACTGAGGCGTATCGCGCATCAGCACGAACACGAGGACGGCCAGGCCGGCGGCAATCATCGCGTTGAAATAGAATTTTGCTCCCCAGTCGTGAAAGAGCGCCACGCCAAGCAGCGCAAAGTTGGCGACCAGCGCCCCGCCGACGTTGTGCGAGACGTTCCAGACCGAGACCACCAGACCCCGCTCGCGCGTGCCGAACCAGTGGACCATGGTCTTGCCACAGGGTGGCCAGCCCATCCCCTGCACCCAGCCGTTCAGCGTCTGCAGGGCAATCAGGATCGCAAGCGAGCTGTAAATCGCCTTGACCAGCCCGGTCGTGAGCATGATGGCGCAGGACAGCAGCAGGCCGAGCGGGAGGAAGTACTTGGGATTACTTCTGTCCGAGACTGCTCCCATGAGGAACTTCGACACGCCGTAGGCGAGGGACAGGCCGGTCAGCGCCAGGCCGAGCTCGGCCTTGGAGTACTGCGGGTACTCGCGCAGAATGTCCGGGATCGCGAGCGCCAGGTTGTTGCGGACCAGGTAATAACCCGCATACCCGACAAAGATCCCGACGAAGACGCTGCGGCGATTCGCGCGGTAGACACGATCGATGGCGGAACCGGCGGCGTCGGGGGATACGCGGGACGACGGGGGCATGTCTGCCGCGGATTATAGCTGGCCCGATCGCGGGCGCACGTTGCCGCTTTTACTTGACGGGCGTCCCCAGCCGATTCACTATTGCGCCGACTCGTCTGCGAGTCGCCAGCCACTTTGACCCGATCCACCCGCAGCCCCGGGAGACTGCCAACGTGCCAATCCGCCATCGTCTGACTTCAGCCCTGTTCGTGTGCGTCCTGCTGTTTGCCGGCGTGCCTGCCGTGTACGCGCAGTTCGATTCCGCAACCATTCTCGGTACGGTCCGGGACAACACCGGGGCGGTCGTGCCCGGCGCCACTGTCACGCTGACGGGCATCGAGACCGGTATTTCGTCGACCAAAGTGACCGACGAGAACGGCGCGTTCGAGTTCACCACGGTCCGGATCGGACGCTACCGGGTTGCCGCCGAGCTGGCAGGATTTTCCGTCGCCCTGGCCGACAACGTCCAGGCAACCGTTGGCGCGAGGCAGCGCGTCGAGCTGCAGCTCACACCTGGCAACGTCACGGAAACCGTGGAAGTGGTCGGTGCAGCCTCACGTCTCGAGACCGACTCGAGCGAGCGCGGGCAGGTCATCACCGGGCAGCAGGTGGTCCAGCTACCGCTCAACGGTCGCGAGTATTCGTCCCTGGCGCTGCTCAGCCCGGGGGTGCGGCTCTCCGCCTTGAATACCGGCTCGGCATCGACGGTCCGCGAGGGTTCTTTCAACATCAACGGGCTCCGCAGCACGTTCAACAATTTTCTGCTGGACGGCATCGACAACAACGCCTACGGCACCAGCAACCAGGGCTTCTCGAACCAGGTGATGCAGCCTTCACCCGACGCCGTTGCCGAGTTCCGCGTCGTGACGAACAACATGAGCGCCGAGTACGGACGCAGCGCCGGCGGCACGATCAACGTGGCCTACCGCAGCGGCACCAACCGTTTCAGCGGCGCCGCCTGGGAATTCTTTCGGGACACGGATCTCAATGCGACCGGCTTCTTTAAACCGGCTGCCGGAAAGCCAACACTCAGCCGCGACCAGTTCGGCGGCACTTTCGGCGGGCCCATCGTCAAGAACCGCGCGTTCGTGTTCGGCGACGTCGAGGCGTTCCGCCAGACCCGTCAGAACGTGGCATTCCAGACGATCCCGACGCTGCTTCAGCGGCAGGGGATACTTGGCATTGATGTCAGGAACCCGGTGACCGGGCAGGTC
>JACDBQ010000447.1 GCA_013694845.1 Acidobacteriota bacterium | reverse complement strand
GCAGCGTCCGGCCGGCAGCCCCACCGTCGCGGCTGGACACCGAGGCGTTCAAGGCCATCGAAGCGGTCAATCGTCGCGTCTACGGCGTCGGGACGCTACCCACCATGCTTGCCGGCGCCACCGACATGGCGCAGGTCCGCGCGCGTGGCGTGCAGTGCTACGGCATCGGCCCGATGACCGACAGGGAAGATGCCCCGAAGGGCTTCGGCGCGCACAGCGACCAGGAACGCATCCTGGAAGAGGCCTTCCACCAGTTCGTCCGCGCGCACTGGGAGATCGTGAAGGACCTGGCCGCGTCGCGGTAGGCCGCGGTGGGTGATGCTGACGGGGCCTTCATACACTCGCTCCAGAAGCGAGGTGCCATGCCCCGAGCCTGGACAGGACCTGAAGCCCAGAGATTGCTGTTGCTCATGTCGGCGGCTCCCAGAGACGCAGGCGCCGCTCGACGAGCTCGTTGGTCTTCGATTGCGTGTCGATGAACCGATCGAGCTTCCGGTCCAGTCGAGCGAAGGAGCCATCAACCTTCGCGAACCGGCTATCGATCTGCGCGAACCGGCTATCGATGTGGGCGAACCGGCTATCGATGTGCGCGAGCCGGCTATCGATTTGCGCGAGCCGGCCATCGACCTGCGCGAGCCGGCCATCGACCTGCGCGAAGTGCTGATCGATCCTTGCGAAGCCGGCGTCCATCTTCGAATCGAGGCGGCCGTAGGCGAATTCGGTAAAGAGCCGCTGATCGGCCATCGCCGCGTCGACCTGGTCGAACCGGTCATCGAGGGACGTCGACAACGCATCGAGCTTCTGCTCGACGGCCTGCACACGCTCCGGCAGGTTGTCCAGTCCATCCGCCATCGTCTTGTCTTTCCGCGAGTCTACCATCGTCCCTCAACTCCGGATTGAGCAGGACCCGTGCCCCGCGCGCATGCGACGATTGGCGCTGGGTTCCAGAGGCGGGGAAGTCGCGTGAGCGAGGATTCTCCAACGCGACGGGCTTGCAGACGATGAAGTTATTGCCCACACACGAAGCGGCGAAAAGCGCGACTACTGAGCGAGCGTCTTCACCAATCGATAGAGGAACTCGCGCCCCTCGTAGAACGCCTTCACTCCGAGCCGCTCATCCCGGCCGTGCGAGCGGACGTCGTCGACGTCTTTGAACAATCCCGAGATGCCGTAGGTCAGAATCCCGGCGATGCGGAGGGACATGCCATCCGTGCCGCCGGTGGACATGACCGGCACAACCGGAACGCCCGGCCACACGGCATTGGTGACCTGTTCGACGATTTGCACAGATCGGGCCACAGCGGAGACACAGGGCTGGTCGGATAGTCCGTGACGGCCGTGACGGTCAGCCTCGGATCCGCGATCACGCGTTCGAGGGTGCGCCGCACGCCGGCCGGCGGCTCGCCCGGGATCACGCGGCAGTTGACGACGGCTCGCGCCCTCTGCGGAAGGGCGTTTTCGGCATGCCCCGCGTCGAGCATGGTGGCCACGCAGGTCGTGCGGAGGAGGGCGTTGTACAGCGGTGACTTGGCGAGTCGCTCGACGACCGACGGATCGGGCTTCGCGGCGGCCGCCACGACTTTCATGTCAGTCCCATCCTGACCGCCGACGATCGCGGCCGTGCGCTGGAAGAAGGCCGTCGTCACCTCCGTCAGGTGAACGGGAAAGTCGTAGCTGGCGATCTTGCCGAGCGCCCCAGCGAGCCAGGCCGGCCCGCCTCGTGATACTCGATGCCTCGTAAAGTGCGAACAGCGAGACTGCCACCACGAAAACCAGATGCTTCACCCGCGTATGGTTCGGTCCTCGGGCAAGTGTCGGATGCGACAGTCTACAATGCGACAGGCAAGGTTTAGTGTCGGGGACCCGACACTAGATCGCATCAACCATGGATACATCACGCCGTCAGTTTCTCGAGATGAGTGGCGCCGCCGCCGCGGCCCTTGGCCTGCCGCTGCCGCATGCGGAGGCGCAGCCCCAGCCCGCCGGCGCATCGTCTACGTCGTC
>JACDBQ010000167.1 GCA_013694845.1 Acidobacteriota bacterium | reverse complement strand
CTTGCTGGTGACGGTGCCGGTGCTTCCGGCGCCGGCCCGCCCCGACTCGCCCGAGGCGGCACGCTGGCGCGAACTGGCTGTCGCGTCGCGTGCCGCTCTCGCCGCCTGGGTCGATGGCGCGACCCCGGAGGAGATGGACCGGCACCTGAAGCGCATCTCGCTGCGCTCCGCCTTCCGGCCGATCCGCCTGCTGCTCCAGAGTCTGACCACGTTGCCGCCAGATCCCGAGCGGACCGCACGGCGGCTGGAGACCATCGAGCCGGGCTCGCCGTTCTTCCCGTTCCGTCAGGCGGTGGAGGCGGCGGTGCGCGCAGGGCCCGGGCTCGACGCCGATGCGTGGCACCGCCTGACGCCGACGCAGCAGGCCTTCTCGGCCGAGACCGGCGGCCTTCAAGCGGCCTCCGTGCAGTCCCTGGGCCGCCTGTCGACGGCCGCACGCGGCGGCCCCGCAGCGTTGTTCTCCTGGTTGCTGAAGCAGACCGACCTGCCGCAGGCCGAGGTCAGAAGCGCCTGCCTGAACCTCCTGCCGCAGATGCCCGACCGCGTGTCGCAGTTCGAGAGGAGCTTCGGGCCGCTGTCGCAGCTGGAGCGGTATCGTGTCCAGGGGCTGGCAGCCGAGGCGCGTGGCGACTGGGAAGCCGTGGAGCGTTCCTGGTATCTTGCGGCCCGACTGACCGGCGCGGCCGAAGACCGCACATCGAGGTTGTCGTCGGGCGTCATGTACCGCCACCTCGCGCACCTCGCGACCATGCATCCGGAGATCGAGGGCAGCGATGACGAAAGCGATGCCGAGATCTTCTACCTGGAACGTAGCGGCGATGCCGATCCCGACCACATCCCCACCGTGCTGGAGCGCATCGCGTATTATCGCAAGGAATCTCGGGAGAAGGACTGGCACCGTCTGGCAGACGACGCGGTACAGCGCTTTCCGGACGACAGCCAGATATTATTGCAGGCGACCCAGTCGGCGATGGCACGCCGGGCCTACAAGAAGGCGGCCGGGTTTGCCCGCCGGCTCCTGAAGATCGATCCGATCAATCCTGGGGTGCGCCGGCAGATGATCGAGCTGCAACTGGCCCATGCCCGCAAGCAGATGCGCGCGAAGCGTCCCGACCTCGCCGCCAAGGAATTGTCGCAGGCGGCCGAGTGGGACCGTCCGGATGCCCCGAGCGGAGTGCTGCGCATCGCCCGCGGCCTGGTCGCGCTGCAGAGTAGCGAGACGGAGCAGGCGGGTGCCTGGCTGCGCGAGGGGGCGACGCTCGCGGGCGGCGGCGTTGCCGGCTGGTTCCGAACGGTGCTCGAGGCCGAACTGATGAACTGTGCCCGCGGCGATGCCCTATGGCTGCGCGAGGAGTTGGCGGGCGCCCGCCGGACGCCGCCGACGAAAGAGCCGGTCATGGCGATCGTCTCCGCCTTGGGCCAGGTGGAGGCCGGCGAGAACCAGCGCGCGTTGTCGGGCCTGCTGCTGGGAATGCATGCCTGGCTGCTGCAGGGGGCCGGAATCATCTGGTCACCGGCGGAATTCCAGATCCTGGCCGACATGTTCGTGCGTTTCGATGCGTTCGATCTGCTGGGAGCCTACGCGCGGGCGGCGCTCCAGCGGGAGCCGGCGAACCCGGAATGGCGGTTCCACGAGATTGTTGCCCGCACCCGGGGGAACGGCAACGCGATGACCATTGCCGAGACGAACGAGCTGGACGAAATGGCCGAGGCGGCATCTGAACGGCGAGACTTCCACGCGGCCAAACGGATCGCGCGGTTCCTCGGCTTGGATCTGCCCCAATTTTCCCACAGAGGCCGGATGGCGGATGACCTGGCGGAGGAAATCGACGACGCCCAGATCCTGGAGTTGCTGCAGATGGTGCTCAAGGACATGCCCAAGGGAGCGGCTGACAATCTCCGCGGGCGGGTCGGGGAGATCGGGCGGAAAGCGACGATCGAGGAGACGATGGACAGCTTCCGCTCCTCCGAACTCGGCGCCATCCTGCCGGAGCCGATGATGCGGCAGCTCTGCGAGGACATGGTCACGCGGGCGATGGGTGGTCCGGCGGCGCGGAGGGGTCGGCTCTGATGCGTGATCCCTTCACCGTTCTCGGCGTGGACGAGACGGCCGACGATGCCGAGATCCGGCGCCGTTATCTCGCCTTGGTGCGGGAGTTTCCGCCGGATCGTGAACCGGAGCGATTCCAGGACTGTCGCGCGGCGTACGAGGCGCTCAGCGACGAGCGAAAGCGGCTGGAGATGACGCTGCTGCGCACCAACGAGGCCGCGCTTTCGCGGCTGAGCATGGCGGCGCTGCACGCGGCGTCCCCTCTGGCGGCGCGGGGCACGAAGCGGACAGTGGCAGCGCTTCTTGCCGAGGGGATCATGCAGGTCGCGATCGAACACTAAGCCCGGCCAGAGGCTCTTGCCCTGGATCCCGCCAAGGGCAGAGAACCATATGCCATGAATGCAGGTGAAGGGATCTGGAGCGTTAGCTTCAGCAGGGGGCCGGGACCCCCTGGCCTTCCTTCTTAACAGGAGACAAGGTGGACGACAGCATCAAGCAGGCGTTGCTCAGCCGGTTCCAGGCCTATCTCGACACTGCGGAGACTGAGGCGCCGGAGCCCCGGACCGAGACCTCCGACCTGTATTCCCTCTTCATCGAGATAGCAGGCCTGCGCAGTGAGGTCCGCACCGAATCCCGCCTGGTGAAGGAGGCGCTGGACCAGTTCCGTGGCGTCTTCGACATGCTGCAGGCGAGCCAGGCCAACCTACAGCAGGAACTGGAGCGCGCGAGGTCCGCAGCGCGCGACCAGGCAGACGCTGCGCTGCGCCCGCTCTTGCTGGATGTCATCGATCTGCGCGACCGCCTGCTTGCGGCGCTGACGTTTGCCGCGGCGCAGCATTCCGGCTGGGTTGGTCGCTTGTTGCGTCGACCTGCGTCGGGCGACGAGGCTTGGCAAGAGGGCCTGCGCATGACGTTGCGCCGCCTCGATCAGGTGCTGCTCGACCGCCGGGTCGTGCCGACGCAACTGGTCGGCTTGCCGTTCGACCCGCGGCACGCCCGCGTGATCGGCACGTCGGCCGATGGTTCCGCAGCGGACGGGACGGTGCTCGAGGAGGTCCACACCGGCTTCCTATGGGACGACCAGGTATTGCGGACCGCGGACGTGATCGTGAGCAAGAGTGCCACCGGAAAAGGAGAGCGCGCATGACGGACACCATTGTCGGCATCGACCTCGGGACCACCAACTCGGAAATCGCCATCTACCAGGATGGCCGGCCGCTCATGTTCGCCGACGAACGCGGCCAGGTGGTGTTGCCCTCGGTGGTCGGCCTTTCCGAGACGGGCGAACTGCTGGTCGGCGAGGAGGCTCGCAACCAGTTCATGCTCTACCCCGAGCGCACGGTCCGCTCGATCAAGCGGCGGATGGGCACCGATGCCCGGGTGCGTCTCGGCGAGCGCGACTACGCGCCGCAGGAGATCTCAGCGATCATCCTGTCGCGTCTGAAGGAGATTGCGCAGCTTCGGCTGGGAGGTCCGGTGCGCCGTGCGGTGATCACGGTGCCGGCGTATTTCTCGGACGCGCAGCGGCAGGCGACGCGTGAGGCCGGCGAGATCGCCGGGCTGGAGGTGGTGCGGATCATCAATGAGCCGACGGCGGCGGCACTTATCTACGAGGCCGCGCAGCATCAGGGCAAGTGCATCTTGGTCTACGATCTCGGTGGGGGCACCTTCGATGTCTCGGTGGTGAGGATCGAGGGCGGCGTGGTGGAGGTGATCTCCAGCCACGGAAACAACCAACTCGGCGGCGACGATTTCGACGAGAAGATCGTCGCACACGTGCTCGAGCATCTGAAGCTCAAGCACGGGGTGAGCGTGTCCGACCAGCCCCAGGCGATGGCGCGCATATTGCGGAGTGCCGAGGCAGCGAAGAAGCATCTCTCCGATCACCCCTACGCGCGCATCGAGGAGGAATACCTCGCGGTGAATGACGGCAAGCCAGTCAACCTCGATCTCGAACTGAGTCGCGACGAATATGAGGCGATGATCATGCCGTTCATCGAGGAGACGCTTGGAGCGATCCATGTCGCCCTCGGATCGGCGGACCTGACATCCTCACAAGTGGACGAGATCCTCCTGGTCGGCGGTGCGACGCGGACCCCGTTGATCCGCCGCCGTCTAATCGAGACGTTCGGGCGCGAGCCGCGCGGCGAAGTCGATCCGGATCTGTGCGTCGCCATGGGGGCGGCGATCCAGGGCGCTGCCATGGCCGGCACCGAAGTCTCCGCGGTGCTCGTCGATGTTACCCCCTACACGTTCGGCACGAGTGCGCTCGGGGAATTGGACGACGACCTGTATCCCTATTGCTTCGTTCCGATCATCCCGAAGAACACGCCCATCCCGGTGCGCCGGAGCGAAGCGTTCTACACGGTCATCGACGGGCAGACCTCGGTGGAAGTACGGATCTACCAGGGCGAGAACAGGGATGCCGAGAAGAACGTCAAGATCGGGGAATTCCGGGTCGACGGGCTGAGCAAGGCACCTGCGGGGAATCCGGTGATCCTTGACCTGGCTCTTGACCGTGACGGGATCCTGCAGGTCTCGGCCCGCGAGAAGAAGACCGGCCTCGAGCAGCGGATCACCATCGAAAAGGCGATGTCGCGCTATGATCAGGCGCAGCTGGACGAGGCGCGTGAGCGAATCGGCTCATTGTTCGAAGGACGTGAAGAGGGGGCGGAGGCGCAGGCAGCCACCGGCTCTGCCCTTGATGCGTTGCTGTCGAAGGCGAGCACCAGGCTGGATGGCGCCGGCGAGGAGGACCGCGCGGAGATCATCGATCTGATCGAGTCGATCCGCGACGCCCGAAGCAGCGGCGATGGTTCGGCCCTGAAGGAGGCGCGTCAGCAACTGCAGGATCTGCTGTTCTTTCTTGAGACGTGATCGATGGACCGCTGTCCGCTCTGCCGCGCCGCCCTCAACGGCGCGGAGACCTGCCGCCGGTGCCGTGCCGAGCTTCGGATGGCGCAACGAGTGGAACGCGAAGGCCAGGCCCTGGTCGACGCGGCCATGTATTGCCTGTCTCTCGACAAGGCCGCCACCGCGGAGCAGTTGCTTCGGCGTGCACTGGTGCTCCATACGGCGCCGGAAACCCTGGCCCTGTGGCAGATCGTGGCAGCATTGTCACGACGGTTCGACGACACGGCTTCCGGCGAACCGCAGGACGCATGAACGTGAATGATGCCGGGTCGCCGCGTGCTGACACAAGTCGGGCGACGTGTTCGTGGCCGCCCACAAGGATGGGAACGTCAGGGCCAGAAGTAACGGAACGCCCCGCTGGTACGCACAAGCCGACATATGAGGAACATTGAGCGGACAAAGAGACGCCTTGGAGCCTGAATCAACCGATCTGTACCGCTTTCGATACGGTGCCACCCGACGGAAAGGCAAATTGCAACCTGCTGTAACTACTCACGATTGTACATGCGAAACGTTGCATTTTACGCTTACGCGTACCAGCGAGGCGTTCCGTTATTTCTGGCCCTACAGGGCACCGTCAACTTGATCGGCGATGGGCACGACGAGGCAGGCGGGACGGGCAGGGCG
>JACDBQ010000413.1 GCA_013694845.1 Acidobacteriota bacterium | reverse complement strand
CTTGGCCGTCATGTTGGACGGGAACCGTCGGCGCGTCGTGTTGTATTCCTGGATGCGCTCGTTGTACCGACCGCGCGCGACGGAGATTCGATTCTCCGTCCCGGAGAGCTCGTCCATCAGGCGCTGGAAGTTCGCGTCCGACTTCAGCTGCGGGTAGTTCTCGACCACGACCAGCAACCGCGACAGCGCCGACGACTGCTGGTTGGCCGCCTCGATGGTCTCGGCGGGCGTCTTCGCACCGGCGAGCTTCGCCCTGGACTCGGCGATGCTGATGAAGATCTCCTTCTCCTGTGCCGCGTACCCCTTGACGGTCTCGACAAGGTTCGGGATCAGGTCGTTTCGCCGCAGCAGCTGGTTCTGCACTTCTCCCCACTGCGCCTTGATCGCCTCTTCCTGGGTCGTGAACTTGTTGTAGGAACAGCCGGAAAGTGCGGTGAGGGCCGCCACCACGATCAGGGCCTTTGCTGCGTATCGCATCTGAGTCCTCTTCTTTAATGCTCGTGGGGCTCCACCCCCACTCGCTTTCACTCGGCGGCAGCGCTGCGCGCTGCTTCACTCCGTCGCCTCGCTCAGGCCGCAGGCGCTTTTTCCTGGGCTCGTGGGGCACGCCGCCACTTGCCGTCACGAACCCTGGAACCTTCGCAGTCTACTACCAGCCTCCGGTGGCGCCGCCGCCGCCGGATCGGCCGCCGCCGAATCCGCCGAAGCCCCCGCCGCCACCCCCACCACCAAACCCGCCAAATCCGCCGCCGAACCCGCCACCAAAGCCGCCGCCGAACGGACCGACACCGCTCGACCAGCCTGATCCGCCCCAGCGTCGCCGCCGCCCGCGGTTGCCGCGGTTCATCAGCATGAAGACGATGAACATCAGGATCAACGGCCAGCAGGAGGGCAGGACGGTCACCGACGGCCTGGCTGGACGCGCGGACACCGGGACGTTCTCCAATTGAACGCCACGACCCTGCGCGATCCGGTTGATGATCGTGGTCGTGCCGCTGACGAGCCCCGCACCGTAGTCTCCGGCGCGGAATTCCGGGAGCATGCGTTCGCGGATCACGGATCCAGCCATGCCATCGGTGATGAACCCCTCGAGGTCATACCCGACCTCGATCGCGGCCTTGCGTTCGGCCAGTGCAACGACGATGAGCAGCCCGTTGTCTTGGCCTTTCTGCCCGACGCCGCGTCCGCCGTTCTCGAACGCCTTCACCGAAAATTCCTTGATGTCGGCGAAGCCCTCGATGTTCGGCACCGTCGCGACGACGACGACGTCGCCAGAGGCGTTCAACAGCGCGGTGATCCGCCGCTGCAGCTCGGCTTCACCCGCCGCATCGATGATGTTGGCGAAGTCGTTCACCGGGCCGGTGAGCTGCGGCGTCGCCGGCTGCGCAGACGCGACCGTGGCCGTGGCGGCCAGCAGGACGGCCGCGAGTCCGACGCGGAGCGACGGCCCCCCGTAACCCAACGTCGGCATCCGACGTCGCGCATCCCGTATCCCGTGTCCCGCACCCCGGATCCCGCGTCCCGCACCCCGCATCCCGCATCCCGGGGTCATGCGCGTTTCCAGGCGTCCACGAATTCCCAGACACGTTCCACTCCGGCGATGTAGCGGGCCAGCAAGGCGGTCGAATCCGGAATCGTCGAGGGGCCTCCACCCGACGCCGCGAGGACGTCGCGCGTCAGGCCCGCGGGCACGCCGATGTGTTCCTCGGCCGCCGTCGCCAGGTCCCCGTGCGCAGGGTCGATCGAGGCCGGCGCGACCAGTGTGTTGATGTTCATCAGCAGGCGTCGGAACCCTTCCGCCGAGGCACCGATGAGACGACCGACGGCTCGCGGGTCGCCACCGGTTTCGAGGAATCCCTCGCGGAGATGGATCAGGTGGCTCTTGGCCTGCAACTCGCACGCGCGCCGCATGTCTGCCGCCAGAACCGAGATGCCCTCGAACGGATCGTCCCCGAAGACCGGGACATGACTGGCGATGATCTCGCCGTATTCGAGCGGGAACACGTCCAGGGTGCGCGTGAACTCATCGCGTTCGAGGATGAGGGGCACCGCAAGGGCCTGCGCGTCCCAGCGCCGGGCGAGCGGGGCGCAGGCGGCGAGGTCCTCGAACGCGAGGCGGTCCACGAGCGCAATGCTGCGGATGTCGGCCCCCTCATCGATCGTTCCATAGGCACAGACCGAGTGAAGCCGATTGCCGAAGATCCGGCGGAGATCCGCCGCCAGGGTCTCGAGGGCCGCGCGGCCGTTGGGTGAGAGCGTCGAGGAGGCCATCAATCTATTATTGACGCAATGCGCCTGCGCGCACTGCATGTCGGATGCTTCGGATTCTCGGTGCTCGGTTCTCGGTGCTGGTGCGTCATCGGCGGCAGGAGCGTGGAATGCGCCTGAGCAGGAGGCAGACGTATGGCTCTCAGACAGGTCATGACGATCGGGTTTGGTGTCTTCGTGTTGCTCGGCTCCGGCCGTCTTGGGTCATCCCTCGAGGCCCAGAAAGGCGGAAAGCCGACGAGCAAGCCGGCAACGGCAAGCTTCCGGTGCCCTGGTCTGGGTTGCCCGATCGATGCGACAGTCCCCGACGGCATTCAGGCCGATCGGCCGGTGCCGTTCAGCTCCGCCGACGGCGCGACCATTGACACAACCGGTGAGCTCTCGCTGCGGCTGGTGCCGAACGGACGCTTTCTGTCGCTGGACTTTTCCAACGGCTCGGCGTCGTGTGGCGCGGCGTGCCGGCGCACCTTTTCGATCCTCGAGATCGACTCCGACCCGCTCGCGCTCTTTCACACCAACGTGATCGATCCGGTCACCGGTGGTGAGGCCACCAATGGCTTGTCGAGCATTCCGGTGGGCGCGACCTGGCCGTCACGCCTGAAGGTGGCGTTCGACACCATCGCGAGCGACGGCAAGGTCATTCAATGGGCCGTTCGCTTCAATCCCCGCGACTATCCGCCATCCGATCATGTCTCGGTCCTGCGAACCAGTCTGACCTCGTGGGAGATCTTCGCCACCGATGAAGAACGCGCGATGCTGGTGTCGACCTGTTGCCGCCAGAAGGGAAATACGAACGAAGGTCTCTACGCGATGCCTTTCAGGCTGCACGTCAGCACACCGTGACGTCGCCGCGACGGGTCCATCAGCCCGCCGGCGCTAGACGCCGAGGACTCGCACCCGGGACTGAGCACTGAGCACCGATCACCCTATCTAA
>JACDBQ010000409.1 GCA_013694845.1 Acidobacteriota bacterium | reverse complement strand
CTGCCACCCCGGCCCGCAGCGCCTCGCCTTTGCGGACCGCCTCGCAACTGCGCTGGTGCTCCGGCACGAACGCGGTCGGCAGCGCCTTGAAGCCCTGTCCACCCGCAGCCGGCGCCTCGTCCAGGAGGATGACGTCGAGCCCGTGCTCGCTCGCCTCGATGGCGGCTGCCGCGCCGGCCGGTCCCGCGCCGATCACGATGAGATCGGCGCGCGTCACAACGACAGTCCGTCCCGGCCGTCAACGTGAGTGACGACCGACATTCCGTCCCGCACCGGCTCGAGACAGGCCGGCACCGTGCGACCATCGACCCGGACCACGCACTCCTGGCACACGCCCATGGCGCAGAACAGTCCGCGAGGCTGGCCGGCGCGCGGACTGCTCCGCAGGCGCCGGAACCCGAGCAGCCGGAGCGCGGTGGCGACCGTTTCGCCCGCGTAGGCGACCATGGCTTCCCCGTTGACGCTGAGCGTGACGGGCGGCCCGCGTCTCACGGCCTGCTGGATTCGCAGCGACGTGGTCCCCTCCACGGATAGGCGAGGTGAAGGCTTCAGGATCACGGGCCTCACGGTGCCGTCAGGGCCACCATCGGGCGGTGGATATACCGCCCAGGGTCGAACAGCGGGAGTCCGGGCCGCCGGCCGAGAATCAGATCTCCCAGCAACTGCCCCATGTAAGGACCGATCGTGTACCCGCCGCGCACGCAGCCGATGACGAACGCGTTGTCGATGCCGGGCAGCGCGCCTGCGAGGGGCAGGAAATCGGGGACGTGCGCCTCGAAGCCGTGCCACGTCCGGACGAGGCGCGTGTGGACCAGCGCCGGCACAGCGTAGACCGCGAGCTGCATGTTCCCCAGCAGGTTCTCCGGAATCACCTCGGTGGCCCGGTCACCGTCCCGGTCGCCCGTCCCCTGCCAGCCGCCGCCAATCAGGACCGTGCCGTTGTCGGACTGCTTCAGCGTCAGCAGCCCCAGCGCGTGGCCGACCATCGCCCGCACGATCGGGGGGCACCGTTCGGTCACGGACACCATGTTGACGCGGCAGTGAAGCGGCAGATTGAACCCCAGAAAGCCAACCAGCCGATCGAGCCATGCACCGCCGGCGAGCACGACCCGCGCCGCCCGGGAGACGGCTTCGCCGGCGCGGATGACGAAGGTCCCACCGTCGCGGTCGATGGCACTCACAGCCTCGCCTTCCCGCACCGTGGCTCCGGCGCGCAGCAGCGCCTTCCTGAACGCCGCGCCCGTCAGGTTCGAGTTCGCGTAGCCGTCCAGGGCGCAGTGGCTGGCGAGCACCAGGCGATGCGACAGCCCGGGCTCGATCTCCAGCGCACGAGCGGGGGAAACGATCTCCAGCGGCACCCCGGCGGCCCGGCGCTCGCCCATCCGCTCGACAAGGACCTCAGCCTCGGTCTCGGTGAAGGCGATCGTGAGCCCGCCTCGCACGTGGAACCCGACATCCATGCCGAAGCGTGCGGCCATGGTCTTCCACAGCTCGTAGCCGCGGAGGGCGTACGGGACGAGGGCAGCCCGCTTGATCTGCAGGGACAGCGTCCCGGCGTTCATGCCCGAAGCCTCCATGCCGAGACGTCGGCGCTCGATCACCACCACCCGCATGCCGTGCTGGGCAAGCTGAAGGGCGGTGGCACAGCCCATGATCCCGCCGCCAACGACCGCCACATCGAAATCGGGCATATGGATGTCAGCACTGCGGCGGCCACCGCCTCCTGGCTGTCACCACCATCAACCGGCCAACGCGTCGACCGCTCTGATCGTGGGCGGCAGAAAAAACCGCCATGCGGCCCCACTTGGGATCCGCCGGGTCACGGGGTGACCCATCCGCGTTCGCGATAATACTTCAGCGCGCCCGGATGCATCTCAATGCCGTCGTTGTCTGCCATGTCCCGTGGCTGCCAGCCCTTGAAGCCCACGTGAACGGTTTCCAGATAGCTCTTCTGAGATGCGATGGCTGCTGTCATGGCGTAAACCAGATCGTCGGGCATGTCGACGGTCGTGAAGATGCCGAAGGTCATGCCGACCGTCGAAACGACAAGGTTCTGCTGCGGGTAGACGCTGGCCGGCATCTCCATCGGCCGGACGTGCCAGCGCGCGGCCATCGCCCGGCGCGTTTCGTCGTCGATCGGCAGGAAGAGCGCGGGACGGCTGATCAGCAACTCGGAGATCACCGAAGAGGGTGGGTTCGAGTTGAACGCGATGACGTCGATGTGATTGTCACGGTAGAGATCGGCGCGCTCCCCGGAGCCCAGCAGGTCGATGCGCCCGCCCCACCGGCGGATGTCGGCGTAAGTGATGCCGTGCGCCCCGAGCGCCTCGCGCAGCAGCAGTTCCTCGCCAGAACCTGGCGGGCCGGTGCCGATTCGGAGCCCCAGCTGCCGCTGTTTGATCTCGGCGATCGACTTGAGTCCGAGCGACGGCGACACGATCAGGTGGAAGGCATTCGGGATGAGCGAGGCCACGTGGCGCAGATCCGGGTAGGCGCGGGTGTAGGGCGCCGAGCCTTCGTATGCCAGGCGCAGGAACGGGAGGAACGACACTCCAAAATCGCCCGGCATCAGTCCGACGCGCGCCGGGTTCGAAATCCCGCCCGCGCCGGGAACGGCCGTGACCGGATGGCCGCCCACCCTCGCGTTGGTGTGCAGTGCAATGGCCGCGCCGATCCGATACCAGTCGCTCCCCGTGCTGCCCGTCACAAAGCTCACACTCGGAAAGCGCGCGTTCCCGGGATCGCACGTGCTTGCCGCCGCGGCCGCAAGCACGATCAGCAGGGCACCAGTCACTCTACGCATGGCAGTTGGTCGGTGACCGAAGGGCGAAGCCGCTCAGGCCCAGCGGTCGAGGGCGAAGCGGTCGAGGGCGTGCGGGTCGAACTCGAACCCGAGACCCGGCTGCTGCGGCACCGGCAGCGTCCCGCCCGTCGCCGTGATCTCCTCCTGCAGGACATCCCCAAGGTTGAGGACGCTGCGGTCCGGGAAGTACTCCACCATGACGGCGTTCGGCAGCGCGGCCACGATCGACACATTCAGGTGGTGCATCCAGTGCGGATACAGCGGCACGTCGTAGGCGGCGGCCAGTGCGGCCACCTTGCGGAACTCTGTAATCCCGCCGAGCACCGTCGCATCCGGCTGCAGCATGTCGACCGCGCCCTGCTCGAGCAGCGGCGCGAAACCCCAGCGCGTCGCCTCGATCTCCCCCGTCGCCACCGGCACGCGCGTCTTCCTTCGAATCGTCGCGTGCCCTTTCACGTCGTCGGGCAGCAGCGGCTCCTCGATCCAGAATGGCTGCACCTCCGCGAGTGCCTCGATCGCAGGGATCGCCGTCGCGGCGTCCGGCCAGGCGTTGTTGGCGTCCATCATCAGCGCCACCTCCGGACCGATCGCCTGGCGCGCCGCCCGCGCCCGCTCCACGTCCTGCCTGATAGGCAGACCGCCGACCTTGATTTTCACGGCCGTGAACCCCGCCTCGACGTACTGGCGGCACTCGTTGAAGACATACTCCGCGGGGTCGGCGTCCTTCCAATAGTAGCCGCCGCTCGCGTAGCAGGGGACCCGATCGGACTTCGGCCCGCCGAGCAGCCGGTGCAGCGGCAGGCCCGTGCTCTTCCCGATGACGTCCCAGAGGGCCAGGTCGATGGCGCTCATCGCGCGCACCGCCGCCCCGCGACGGCCGAGCAGCACGGCGTCGCGGTACATTGCCGTCCACAGGGTTTCCACGGCCGTGGGTTCAGCCCCCACCAGATGCGCGGCGAAGAAATCGCGCACGAACTGCGTCACGAGGTGGCCGCCACGGTTGCCGCAGTAGCAGTACCCGGTGCCATCCACCCCTTCGGTGGTCCGAATCCGCACCATGGTGTACTCGCGGCGCTCGACAGACCGAGTTGAGAACGCCAGGGGCTTGCGCAGCGGCACCGAGATGGTGCGGCTCTCCACGGCGGCAATGGCCCCGGCCGTGGCGGGGATCAGGCTGGCGATAGCGGGCAACTGGTTCACGGTAATCTCCTC
>JACDBQ010000397.1 GCA_013694845.1 Acidobacteriota bacterium | reverse complement strand
TCGTCGATCGGTGAGAGCCGCGCAAAGCGCGGCCCGGCAGGCATGTTGGTGGCGGAGGCCCTGCAGTGCCATGTGCAAGCTCCACAACATCGAGCTGGGTGAGCCGTCGTCGTAACTGCAACGTCCACGACGAACCGTTCGAGATTGCGAGGTTGCTCCGCGAGCATCGGGCTTGCAGTTCCCTGGGCATGCTCACCGATCGCACCGCTATCGACTTCCTCTCATATCGAACGATCGGTTGTGCGCTGCGGGTGCATCGCGCGCTCGGCCCGGGTGTGCTCGAACTGCCGAACACGCTCGCCCTGGCGGAGGAGCTCTCGGCGGCGACGATCCGGTATCGCCGCGACGTGCCGGTGGCGATCATCTATAAAGGCAAGCCGCTCGGGTGCGGCTATCGGCTCGATCTGCTCGTCGAAGACACCCTCATCGTCGAGGTCAAGTCGGTGCGTGAACTTACCGACGTTCACAAAAAACAACTGCTGTCGTATCTGAAGCTCACCGGCCGTCCGATCGGCCTGTTGATCAACTTCAACGTCCCCTTGCTGCAACAGGGGATCACTCGCCTGATCAACGATGGTGATCGCGGCGGCCCTGCCGTCGCCGAGATCCGGGACCGTTCCGTGAAGAGCCCTGCGAAACTGTCGGCGTATGCCGAATCGGAACCAGGAGATGCGAAGGAGCCTCCGGGACCTTTGTGAGCTTCGCGCGCTCGGTGAGAGGAAACAGTGGCTGTCGGGGTCTTCCTACCCCAAGCGGATCTTCAGCGCCGTCGCCAGTGGATTTCCCGGCTCCTTGGTCAGCGCCGCCTCGATGGCGCGGCGGGCGGCGTCGAGGTCTCCCAGCTGCATGTGCGCCTCGGCGATTTGTGCGAGAAGACCAGCGGGAATTGCTGCGGGTGTTACGAGGGCGGCGTAGTCGATCAGAGCCCGCTGCGCGAGAGGAAGTCGCCCGCGGCGTTGCGCGGCGTCGGCGAGATACAGGAATGCCTCCGGATCTACCGGATACCGCGTCGCGGCGCGCTGCAGCATCTGCTCGGCGCGGCCGGGATCTCCAGACAGGAGCAGCGCACGCCCGAACAGCGTCATCGCCTCGCTCGTGCTGTCGTCGTTGACGCCGGCCCGGAGCGCTTCCAGGGCCTTGCCCACTTCGACCCGGCCGCCGGCGGCGCCGCGCTCCAGCCAGAGACGGCCGAGCACCACGTACGTTTCCCCGTCGTCGGGATAGCGTTGCGCGGCCAGGGCCAGTTGGCCGACAGCCCGATCGAAGTTGCCCGCCCGCGCGTACCCGAGTCCGAGGGCGCGCTCGCGTGCGGCGGAGGGCTGAAGAGCGACCAGCGCCTCGAGGTGGGTGAGACGGGCTTCGTGCCGCCGCAGGCCGGCGTAGACGTCCCCGAGCTCTTCCCGTGCCGCGAGCAGCGCGGGAGCCAGCGTCACGGCTCGTTCCAGCGAGCGGACGGCCTCGTCAGTCTTCTGTGCGGCGCGCAGGCAGACGCCGAGCAGGTAGTGCGCCTCCGGGAACCGCGGATCCAGCCGGATGGCTCCCCGGAGCGCGGCAATCGCCGCGGATACCCGTCCGCTCCGGTAAGACGCGAGGCCTAACTTGTAATGGAGGCGCGCCGACTGGTCGTCGAGCGCGACCGCCTCGCGGTACCGGTCGCCGGCCGTGATGAACCGTGCCTGTGCTGAGGCGCCGTTGGCGGCGCCAAGGGCGTAGTAGACGTCGCCGAGCAATTCCCTTGGGTGGATCGCGACCGGATCGATTTCCGCGGCCCGCTGCAGGTCCCTGCCGGCCGCGTCGAACTCCCCGCGGCGGCGATACGCCTCCCCCCGTTTCAGGTAGGCCGCCATCGAATCCGCCTTCAACGAAATGGCCACGCTGAAGGCTTCCACCGCCGCGAAGCTGTCTTCCCGGGCCAGGGCGGCGTCCCCCTGGCTCACGAACTCCCGGTAGGAAGCCTCGCGCTCTGTCACGGCGGCGCCATACGCCAGACCGGCGACGAGGGCGGCCAACAGCAGGATCCCGAGAAGCCGTTTCACACTGGAAATCCTAACATCCGCCGTGGAACCTTTCGGCCCAACCCGGTTCTAACATCGATGAAGGGGCGGCCGGCGTCGGCCGGATCAGGTGGTAACATGGCCGAAGGGTTATCCGTGAAGCCAGTGCCTTCCATTGCCTGGACAGAAGTTGGTGGGCGCGAAGCGTCACTGATCCAGCGCTGCGCCGCGCGTGACGAAGATGCCTGCGCGGAGCTCGTCAACGAGCACCAGCGGATGGTTTATCAGCTGTCGCTGAATCTTCTCGGGGACCACAACGAGGCACTCGATCTCTCCCAGGAAGTCTTCCTCCGCGTCTTCCGCACTATCCACAACTTCCGCGGAGCCTCGCAGCTCCGCACCTGGATTTACCGGATCGTCGTCAACCAGGCGCGCAACCGTCAGCGGTGGTGGCGGCGTCGCCACAAGGCGCAGCAGGTCTCGCTCGACGAACACATCCGAGCTCACGGGGAATTGCCCGAGACCGAGGACGGCCGTTCGCCTGACCGGATGCTGGGGCAGAAGCAGCTGGCCGAACGACTCCGCGTGGCGCTCGAGCATCTGCCCTTCGACCAGAAGACTGCCCTCGTCCTGCGCGAGATCGATGGCCTCAGCTACGAAGAAATCGGTTTCTCGCTTAGTATTGCCGTCGGCACGGTCAAGTCACGCCTGGCACGGGCTCGCGAAGCGCTGCGCGCGCAACTGAGGGACGCATGACGCTGATGACCTGTTCGTCGGTGCGCCGTCGCCTCCAGGGATTTCACGACCGCGAGCTGCCGGTTCGCGAGTTGATCGATGTCGAAGTCCACGTGGCCGCCTGCCCGCCGTGCGCCGGAGACCTCCGCGAATTCGAATCGCTTGGCGAAGCCCTGCGATTAGGCGCCGTTCCCGGGCCCGCCGATGACTGGACAGGTCTGCAACCCGGTGTCATCAGCCGCATGCGCGCCGAGCAGAACGAGTCGTGGGCGGCTCGCACGCAGCGTTTCATCGACGATGTGCACCTGGTGTGGATCGGGCTGGCGTCGGCGACAGCGACGATCGTGCTCACCGGGTCGATCCTCAGCATCGTCCAGGCCGTGCCGGGTCGCGCTGACTCGCTCGCGGGGGTGTTCGCCATGCTCAGCGCGCCGTCAGGTTCCGACCTGAACCCCGCATCACTCGACGGGCGCGGGTTGAACAAGGGCCCGACTCCGGTGATGGTCCCCACCGTGCCCCAGGACGGTGTGGTCTATGCGACGCTCGAGAACTCCACGATTCCTGACGATGTGGTGGTGCCGCTGTCGGTGAAGGTGACGAAGGAAGGGCGGGTCGAAGGGCTCGAGATGCTGGACAGCAGCGCCAACCCGGTACAGGTGCAGAACCTCATGGATGCGCTCTCAGGCGGCCGCCTCGAACCCGCTCAGCACGGTGGCTCGCCGGTTGCGGTGAACCTGGTCTGGCTCCTGGCGAACACGACAGTCAAGCCAGGGAAAACCTGACGAAACTCAGAGCTCCGAACACAGGACAGAAACCGGGGATTCAGACCGGCACGCCCGGGCAGCAAACTCGCGTCGTTGTTTCGGAGCTCGGGTTCGTCGGGGCTTCAGTTTCTCCCCCCGACCGCCGCCGTCGCGACGTTGTTCATCGCGTCGGTCACGCGGAGGATGACGCTCCGACCGGCTTCCGCTTCGTCGAGCACCACCTCGAACTCTTCGCGCCGTGAGTCAGCGATTCCGTCCTTCGGGTGGACGACGCGCCAGCGGCTGGCGTCGAGAGAATACTCGACGCGCTGGACGGCGGACTGCTGGTCGGTCACGGTGAAGGTGACCGCGGTCCTCGCGCCGGCGCGCGCGGGTGGCCGGATGTCGATGCGCGGGGGGGTGTTGTCGATATCGAACGTCGCACTTTCGAGCTCGCCGGTGAGCGCGTTGCCAGGGGAGTTCGACGGAGCGTCACTGGCGGCGATCTTCACCAGATACGTGCCGTCAGGGACCGAGGTCGTATCCCAGACGAAGATCGGATCCGACGAGCCCCGCTGCAGCACCCGCCAGGTGGTGTCGCCCTCACGGCGGTACGAGACGTCGAATCGCAGTCGGTCGTCGTTCCCATCCTCGGCCTTCCACGCGAAGGCCTGGAGCCCCTTCTGATAGAGGCGGCGGCCCAACGCCGGTGCGCTCGGCTGCCGCGGCTCGCCGGGAGCACTCGGTTGCCGCCCTTCGGCGGCGTCGTCCTGGTAACCGGCGATTTCCGGATCGCCGGTGGAGAAGGGCCGCTGGAACACGGTGCCGGCGGGATGGACCGTGATCGAGCTCACAGCCGGCCGGAGGTTGCGCGGAAGGTATGCGGCCGTGACTGATGTGAGGACCGGACCGGCGCCGCTGCTCGAGCTCATGGTGAGGCGCCACTGCAGATACCGCGCGTTCGGACTCGAGATCTGCTCACCGTTGGCATCGGAATACGGCTTCGACCAGCCGCTCCAGGTTTCGTCGGGTGTGGACGTATTGCCTGTGCGCGTGGCCACCTCGATCTGCCCGCCGTTCAAGACAGCCCGCCAGCGAATCGCCCCCCAGCTCGCAACGGTGCCGGCATCACGGACGTCGGACTCGTAGGTGCCCCGCCGCGCCGGATCCGGTGAGAGGGCGAACAGTTTTCCCGGATTGCTGGCGGCACCCAGGATCCGGCCGGACGGCTCGCGCACCAGCGCGGTCACCTGCCGTGCGCTGGCTCTCGCCAGCAGCGTCGCTCGTGCAGGTTCCCCGGCGATCCGGAAAATCTTGCCCTCCGTTCCGGTCCCGACGAGCAGGCTGCCGCCAGGCTCGACCAGCAGGTCGAAGGGGGCGTCCTCGCCGGCATCCCACATCAGGTCCCACAAACCGTCTGTCCGGATGCGATAGATCGCGCCGCGGCCGGAACGGCGTGGTGGGCGAGGCGCAGACGTGGAGCTGGTGCTGCCGATCGGACTTTCGATCGGTGACACACCCGTGATCTCGGCCGAAACGGTGGGAACGGGCGGGCGAGGGGATTCGGGGGAGGCCGCTTCTGATACCGGCGGTCCGCTGCTCCCACCGTTCACCGCCGCCGCGAAGATCGTCCCATCGTCTGCGATCCGAAGCGCGTGGATCTCGCGATACGGCGAGTCGAGCAGCACGAAGGCTTTCCCCGAGCGATCGATGCGGAACACCCGCCCCGGGGCCTCGGTGCCGGCCAGCAGGTCTCCCTCGCGGCTGAACGTGAGGCTGATGACGTTTGTGGTGTTGGTGCGGTAGAACGGGGCGCCCTTCCCGTCCGGTGTGATCCGGTAGATGACGCCCTTGTCGCCCGTCGCGGCGAACAGGTTGCCGCCTCGATCGAGCGCGAGCGACCAGATGTATTTGTCATCGGGATCGAAAAACGTCCTGGAGGTGCCGTCGGCGGCGACATGGTAGATCCTGCCGTCGGGTGAGGTGCCCACGTAGAAGCTCCCGTTCGCGGCCGGCGCGACGGCGTGCACTTCGAGCTCTCCCGCGTCGAACACCGTCGTGACCTTGCCGTCTCGCACCCCGAGCAGCTTCCCTTCGTTACCGCTGCCGGTCCAGAGCCTTCCATCGGGACCGGCGTGCAGCGTCCAGAGGAATGGCGCAGAGGTTTCCGCCACGACCGACGCTGCCGGGCCGAGCAGCACGCGACCGTCGCTGTCGATCGAGAGGTTCTCGACGTCGCCTTTGAGGAAATCCGCCTGGGTGCCGACGGTCCAGAATGTCGGCGTGGAGGCAGCGACTGCCACCCAGCAGCCTGTCGCCACCGCCAGTGCGGCCGCGGCCGCACGAATTGTTTGCATGGGGAACGTTAGCAGAAAACGCCGGGCGCCCTTATCGCCTGGAGCCGGGCCGCAGCTCGACGTCGATCGTGAGCGTGCGGGACCCGACGACGGCCACGTTCATCGGGATCTCGTATTCGCCGACCGCGGCGCTGCGGATCGGGCTGAAGCTGCCACCGTTGCGGTCCGCTTCGAGGACCGAGAGCACCGACGGAGGCAGCGCCGTCAGGGCCTCGCCGTTGACCACGGCGCCGGGCGCGCCGGTGAGCAGGCGCACGTAGATGCGGTTGTTCCGGCGCGTCTGGTTGAGCACCCGGATCATCTGCGCGACACTCTGCGGCTGCAGCGTGCGGCGCATCTCGCGTTGTTCGATCGCATTCAGCTGGCGCCCATCGGTGACGAGCACCGAGAGCGGCCCCGACACGTTCGCGGGAATAGCCACGTCGATGGTCGAAATTTTTTCCTCGCCCCGGTAGCTTCGGGTCAGGACTTTCAGCGGAACCGTGCGCCCGGCGCGGGGACGCAACTCGTCGATCCACACCCGTTCGATGGTTGCGACCAAGGGCGTCTCGGTCGCATCGATGGTGAAGTCGAGCGACTCGATCGTGACCTTCTCGCGATCGTTCGCGAGCAGCATCGTCAGCGGGCCGCCGATGGACGTCGAGGCAGCCAGGACGGGGGCGTCACCGGCGAAGATGTCCTCGAACGTCACGTCCGCGTGCCCCTTCACCCTGGCGGTCCCTTTGAGGGCGAAGGTCGCGGTGCCGAAGCTCCGTTCATAGCCGGCGAGCGTGTTGAACAGCGTGACGTAGGACAGCAGCGGCGTGAAGGTCTGATCGGTGCCGACCTGGAACTTGAACGTGCGGCTGGTCGTCTCCCCGCCGCGCATGGAGCGAAGCGTCACCGTCATCGGCACGGTCGCCGGCCCTGTGCCGAGCGTCCCCGCGATCGCGGTCGCGCGGTCCTGCCGGAGCGTTCCGATCACGTCACCCATGGACGAGATCTTGAACGACGACATCAGGCTCGGCAGCATCGCGTAGACGTACGCGCGCGTCATCGGCAGCTCGGAAGGCCCAAGATTGAAGAACGGGTGACCAAAGGCGTAGACCTCCGCGCCGTCGATGTGGGTGATGGTGCCGGTGGCGCCCATCTCGATGTCGCCGCCGACCAGGGAGACGCCGATCGCATCACCCTCGCGCAACGGGCCATTCAGCGCCGCCAGTTCCGCCGCCGACGCGCGGCCGCCAGCGGCACCACCGACGGTCGGCGTGAAGCCGGCGTCCCGGAACATGGACGAGAGGAGGGCGACCGTTTCGGGCTCGAGTCCGCTCATGAGCAGAGGCGTGGCAATCGGCCGCAGCATGGTGGCGAGGTAGGCGCCTTCCGTGGCTGGAACACCGATCGACTGGACGTCCACGCCGCGTGAGGCGAAGGGGGCCAGTCGCGCATACGACTGCCGCAACGCCGAGGCGAGTGAGTCGGGCGTAATGGGCAAGTCGATCGTCGTGGCCATGCGGGTGGCCGCGGCGCCGGCACCCCGGGCGCTGATCGCCGCCGCGTCTTTCATCTCGTCGATCGGCGTGATCCCCGCGATCGCTTCGGTGGGGAATGAACCGATGGAGTACGAAACGGCTCCGATCAAACGGCCGTCCACGTACACCGGACTGCCGCTCATGCCGGCCGCGACGCCGGTCTTCGCCAGCGGTCCGCCCTCGAGCCGGGCGAGGATGAGGTCCCGCTTGGGTCCCTGGATGTTGCGCAGGACGCCGATGATCTGGACCTTGAAGTCACTGAGCTGCGCGCCTTCGAACACGGTCCGGCCGACCCCGACCATGCCGGGCTTCACCTCGCCGATTGGCATGAGCCGGGCCGATCGACCAGAACTTTGGGCAAACACCCATCGGTCCACGGGGGACACGAGGCACAGGGACGCGAGCGCAAACGCCGCGACGGTAAATCGAATAGTCATAAATGGTTCGGGGCGGCGGCAGGAGGGGAAACCTGGAACCGTTCTTTCAGTTATAAGGATCAACCGCTTCGGAATCAAGGAGAAAGGGTCGGATGACCCCCGCACCTTGATCGGATCAGCCACGTGCATTGGCGCCCGCGATACGTCAGACACCGTGCCGATGCACCAGGATCTAGCGGGTTTGCCGAAGACTACCGACGCCCGCCGATAAAATTGACAGTTTCGGGCAGCCTCTGTTATCGTCACACCGTTTTGACGCAGAACGCCCTCAGCCAGTCGAACCGTCGCTACCAGTCCTATTGGTGGCGGTCTGTCGGCGCTGAGGGGGCGAACTGCTAGCCGACCGTCAAGAACGGCACGGTACGAAGCCTCCCAGCCCTGGCTGAGGAGGCTTTTTGTTTTTAAGGTTCCAACGGGTTCAAGAAGGCTTTGGGCTCTGGGCTTTGGGCTCTGGGCTCTGCGTTTGATTTTCTCGTTCTGAGTTCTGTATTCCGGGTTCTAAGTGCCGATGTCCCACCTTTGTGTCACCGTCACGGGCCGCACGATGGGCGAGGTTCGACTTGCGCGAGATGCGGCGTCGGACGCGGATATTGTCGAGGTACGGCTGGACGGCGTGGCCGATCCCGATGCGGCCGGAGCCGTCGA
>JACDBQ010000340.1 GCA_013694845.1 Acidobacteriota bacterium | reverse complement strand
GGGGTGGGCCCTCTCGAGATGGAGGAGCTCGTCACGCGACCGCTGGAACAGGCGATGAGCGCGGTGGCCGGTCTCGAGCGGCTGGAGGCGACCTCGTCGGAGGGATCGAGCCGCGTGTCGCTGAACTTCGCGTGGGGCACCGATCTGAACGAGGCGGCCGACGACGTGCGGAACCGCCTCGATCGCGTTCGCGGGCGCCTCCCGGAAGAAGCCGAGGCCCCGGTCATGTTCAAGTTCGACGCGAACGCCCAACCGATCATGGGGGTCGGCGTCGAAGGTGACTTCGACATGGTGCGGCTCCGCGAGATCGGTGAGCACGATCTGTCGCCGAGGCTCGAGCGCGTGCCGGGCGTCGCGTCGGTCACCGTCGAAGGCGGACTCCGCCGGCAGATCCACGTCGAGCTGTCAAAGGAGAAGATCACCGCGCTGAATCTGCCGGTTGCCCGCGTGACGGCGCTGCTCCGTTCCGAAAACCAGAACATTCCGCTCGGGGAGATCGACGAGGGCGACCGGACCTACCTGGTCCGGAGCCAGGGGCAGTTCGCCGATCTCGCCGAGATCAGCAATCTCGTGGTGATGACCCGCGCCGGAGTGCCCGTCTATCTGAAGGACATCGCCGAGGTGAAGGACTCGACCGAAGATTTCCGGTCGTTCACGAGAATCAACGGAAAGCCGGGCGTCCGGCTGCGCATTACCAAGCAATCGGGCCAGAACACGGTGGCGATCGCCGATGCCGTCCGGGCCGAGGCCACGCGCATCAACCGGGAGGTGCCGGGCATCACCCTGACGGTGCTCGATGACAGTTCGGTGTTCATCAAGCGGTCGATCACCGCGGTCCAGGAGCACGCCTTGATCGGCGGCGTGCTCGTGATGTTGATCATCTTCCTGTTCCTGCGGGACCTTCGGGCGACGTTCATTATTTTCACGTCGATCCCGATCTCGGTCATCGGCACGTTCGCGCTGCTCTACTTCAACGGCTACACGCTCAACACGATGACCTTCGGTGGCCTGGCGCTGGGCATCGGGATGATCGTCGATGCGTCGATCGTCGTCATCGAGAACACGTTCCGGCACATGGAGCACGGCAAGGACCGCCTCCAGGCGTCGATCGATGGATCCGAGGAAGTGTGGTCCGCCATCCTCGCGTCGACGCTCACTCACATCGCGGTGTTCGTTCCGCTGCTGTTTCTCACCGGTGTGTCCAGCATCCTGTTCAAGCAGTTGGCGGTCGTGGTGATGTTCTCGCTCACGATGTCGCTGTTCGTCGCCGTCACGATCGTACCGGTTCTCTGCTCGAGAATGCTGCGGCTGCCGAAACCGGCGCACCAGCGCAGCGGCGTGCTGGGCCGGCTGTATACCGTCAGCGAACGGCTCCTGAACGGCATGGACAACGGCTACAGCCGCTTGATCCACAAGGCTCTGGTCCACCGCCCGACCGTGATCGGGCTCGGTACCGCGGGGGTCGTGGCGGCCGTCCTGATCCTGCCGACGATCGGGTTCGAGCTCATGCCGCAGGCCGACGAGGGAGAAGTCAGCATCACCGCCGAACTGGCGGTCGGCACCCGCGTCGAACGGGCGCAGGACGTGGCGCTGCGCCTTGAAAGTCTCGTCCCCGAGCTCGTGCCGGAGTCGGAGACAGTCATCTCCCAGGGCGGCAGCGGCGGATTCTTTGGTGGGGGCGGCAACCGCACCAACTTCACGGTCCGGCTGACGCCGAAGGACAAGCGTGACCGTTCGAGCGAACAGATTGCCCGCGATTTGAGCCGTCAGCTGGCGAGCACCATTCCCGGCGTGATCATCACCACGCGGGCGTCCGGCGGCAATTCGCAGATGAACCGCATCATGGGTGGCGGCGACAGCCGCCTCTCGCTGGAGATCCGCGGCGACGATCTCGAGACCGGCAAGACGCTGGCGCAGGCGGCGAAGAACGTGATGGACAAGGTTCCCGAGGTCCGCAACGCACGAGTGGGCCGCGACGAAGGGCGGCCCGAGCTGGCGATCCAGGTAGACCGGCCGAAGGCTGCGCTCCTCGGGCTGTCGGTCACCGACGTGGCGGACTCCATCCGCACCAGCGTGGGCGGAACGCAAGCTGCGTTCTTCCGCCAGTCGGGCAACGAGTATCCCATCATCGTGCGATTGCGCGAGGAAGATCGCCAACGGGTCGAGGACGTGAACGACGTGCTGATCAGCAGCCCGAGCGGCCAGGTGCTGCAGGCCAGGAACCTGCTCGAGCTGCGGAACCAGTCCGGTCCGACCGAGATTCAGCGGAAAAACCAGGAGCGCATCATTCGGGTGACTGCAGAACCGGAGGCCGCCCTCAGCGCGTCGCTGGAGGCGGTCCAGGCCCAGCTCTCACAGCTGCAGGTGCCCGATGACTTTCAGATCGGGTTCGGGTCGGAGGCGGAAGAACAGGCGCGTGCGTTCAAGCAGCTGCAGCTGATGCTGATCCTCGCCATCATCCTGGTCTATGCCGTCATGGCGTCGCAGTACGAGTCGCTGCGTGACCCGTTCATCATCATGTTCTCCGTGCCGCTGGCCGCGATCGGCGTCGTGCTCGCACTGAAGCTCACAAATACGACATTCAGCCTGCAGGCCTACATCGGAGTAATCATGTTGGCCGGCATCGTCGTAAGTAATGCGATCCTGCTCGTCGATTACACGAACATCCTGAGGCGACGCGACAAGATGCCGCTTCGCGAAGCGGTAGAGACGGCAGGCCGGACCCGCCTGCGGCCGATCCTCATGACGACGCTGGCGACGATCCTCGGGCTCGTGCCGATGTCGCTCGGGCTCGGCGAAGGGGCGGAACTGCAGGCCCCCCTGGCCCGGGTCGTCATCGGCGGCCTCACGGCTTCCACACTGATCACGCTCGTGTTCGTGCCGACGGTGTACACGATCTTCGAGGAAGGCTGGAAGGGACTGCGCTCGGGACTTCCGAAGCACTCGTAGCGCACGACAGCGATTATGAAAAAACTGATTCTCACGATCATCGTTCTGACGGTCATCGGCGGAGGGGTCGCGGCCTATTACATGCGGAAGGGCGCGCCCGAACCGACCGTCAGCACGTTGCAGCTCACCCGCGGAGACGTCGCCGACACCGTCCAGGCGACGGGTACGCTCGAAGCCGTGGAAACGGTCGATGTCGGCACCCAGGTGTCCGGCGTCGTCCAAGAGATGAACGTCGACTTCAATTCGATCGTCAGGAAGGGGCAGGTCATCGCCCGCCTCGATCCGTCGATCATCCAGACCCAGATCGAGCAGGCCCGGGCCAACGTCACCCGAGCCGAGGCTGATCTCGACCGGCTGCGGGTCAATGCCGCCGACGCCAAGCGGAAATACGAGCAAGCCAAGCAGATGTGGGACAAGCAGCTGATCCCGCGCGACCAGCTCGAGACCGCGGAGTTGAACGTCAAGACGCAGGAGTCGCAGATCCGCTCGTCGGAAGCCGGTCTGATCCAGGTCAAGTCGCAGCTGAACACGCAGGAGGTCAACCTGGGGCACACCGTGATCCGGGCGCCGATCGACGGGATCGTGATCTCGCGTAGTGTCGATCAGGGACAGACGGTCGCCGCCAGCATGAACGCCCCGGTTCTCTACGTCCTGGCCGCCGACCTGACCAAGATGCAGGTCGTGGCCAACATCGATGAGGCCGAGATCGGCCGAATGCGTCCCGGCCAGCCGGTCTCGTTCCGGGTGGATGCATACCCCACGGAAACGTTCACCGGCGCCGTCCAGCAGGTTCGCCTGCTGCCGACGACGGTGCAGAACGTCGTGACCTACTCCACCGTCATCAGCGTGCCGAACCTGGAATACAAGCTCAAGCCGGGCATGACCGCGAACGTCACGATCGAGATCGCGCGGCGCACCAACGTTCTCCGCGCGCCGGCGGCCGCGCTGCGGTTTCGTCCGACGAACGATATCTTCGCGGCCTTGAAACAGGAGCCCCCACCGGACCTCAATCGCGGCGGACGCGGCGGTCCGGGCGCAGGCGGTGGACGTAGCGGGTTCAACGGCGCGTCTGGCCAGCAG
>JACDBQ010000328.1 GCA_013694845.1 Acidobacteriota bacterium | reverse complement strand
GGATTCGACGGAGTGGACGGCGGGGGATTGGACCAGTCGTGGCGGCAGCAGCCGGGGACGCCGGTCTATGGGACCGATCTGGATGTCGCGGGTGCTACCCGTGCGCTGGCGGAGGCGAAGCCGGAGCGGGAGGAGGCGTTCCGGGCGCGGGCGGGGAGCCCGTTGCCGGCCGGCCGCGGCTGAACGGCAATCGCTCCCCTCAGGGGGCGCGGAGCTCAGCTCTCGGACGCTTTCGGATCCGAGAACCTTGCCTCCAGTGACGGGACCGAGTGGTGTTCGTGCATGACGGTCCATTCGCCGGCGATCTTGCGCAGCCTCACGGTCAACCGAAGAGCGACCAGCTACACCAGTCGCCCGCTTCCATGCATGCCCGACGAAGCCGCTCCGCCTTGGTCGGCTCCGCCTTAGCGAAAGATCCGGTCTTGAGCTGGCCCGCCGGCTCGTAGGTCGCCATCGCCATGCCGCCGGGTGTCAGCCGATGCTCGATGAGCTTGAATGCGCCGGCGGGCACGCCGGCGCCGAACAGCCGCTTGCCCGCGCCGAGCGTGATCGGTGCGATCATCAGCACCAGCCGGTCGAGCAATCCCCGAGCCAGCAGTTGCGGATAAAGCGTCGAGCTGCCTTGAATGACGAGGTTCGGACCATCCCCCGCCTTGACTTTCGCCAGCGCGTCTAGGTCGGCGAGGCGATGGCTGCCCTTCCAGTCGAGCGGCGCGTCCGATCCTGTCAGCACGTACTTCTGTGCCTTGGCGAACTTTGCCGCGATCGGGTCGTCGTCAGGCATGAATGGCCAGAACGCGGCGAAGATGTCGAACGTGCGGCGTCCCAGCAGCAGGTCGAAGTCGCCCGCGAACAGGGTGTCGACCTGATGCCCCACTGCCTCCTCGAAGATCGGCTCCATCCAGCCGCCGTGCGCGAAGTCGCCAGTCGTGTCCTCATCGGGTCCGCCCGGTGCCTGCACGACGCCGTCGAGGGAGATGAACGCGCCGCCGATGACCTTACGCAATGCTCGCCTCGCCCTTTCGGGCCGCCTCGATCTTGGCGACGTCGATCTTCTTCATCGGCATCATCGCTTCGAACGCGCGCTTGGCGACGTCGCCGCCTTGCGCCATCGCATCGGTCAGCACGCGCGGAGTGATCTGCCACGACAGACCCCATTTGTCCTTGCACCAACCGCACGCGCTTTCCGCGCCGCCGTTGCCGACGATTGCGTTCCAATAACGGTCGGTCTCGGCCTGGTCGTCGGTCGCGATCTGGAACGAAAAGGCTTCGTTGTGTTCGAACTGCGGCCCCCCATTGAGGCCGATGCAAGGCACGCCGCAGACGGTGAAATCGACCGTCAGCACGTCGCCCGCCTTGCCGGAAGGGTAGTCGGACGGCGCGCGGTGGACCGCGCCGACCGCGCTGTCGGGGAAGGTCGCGGCGTAGAAGCGCCCCGCTTCTTCCGCGTCGTGATCGTACCACAGACAGATGGTGTTCTTGGGCGTCGCCATTGTTCTCACTCCTCCTTCAGGCTTCAAGTTGAGATTTCACTTGTTTGGGCCGGTTCGGCCGCCGGGTGCTTCTCCCTGTTCCGGGAGGAAGCCCGGCGCCATGACCGGTTTGGCATCATCGAGAAACGGCGTGACGATCTCCGCCAGCAGCTTCGCCTGGGCCATCATGCCGATGTGCGAAGTGCCGGGAAGAATGGCGAGCCGCGCGCGCGGTGCCTCGGTCAGGAAGCCCTGTGCAGCCGCTTTCATGTCGCCGCCGCCGCGCAGCCTGAACAAAGCAATCGCATGCTCGAGCGGGACCCCGTCGGCGTCGCCGACGACGATCATCGTGTTGTCGTCGATCGCACGGATTGCCGCGTCGGATTGGTTGTAGTTCCTTTCGAGGTCGCGCATTTCCCCGACCAAAGTGGGAAAGGCATTCGGCGTGGGCGAGAGCCGCTTGTACTCGGCTTCCAGGGGCGTTCCGGCAAACATCTGGGGCGTCATCTGCGCCATCGACTGCTGCACCACGGGATACCAGCCGTCGCGGCGGGATGGGCCCGAGACGATGATTTGCTTGCCGCCCTTTTCGGGATGGCGAATGGCCATGAACAGGGCGGCGGTGCCGCCCATCGAATAGCCTAGGACGTCCGTCGACGACACCTTCAGCGCATCCAACACGCCCGCCGCGTCGTCCGCCAGCATCTCATAGGTGATCGGCCCTGGAAGGTCGCCGGTACGGCCGTGGCCGCGCTGATCGATGGCAATCACGGGTCGGGCGCCGGCAAATTGCTCGATCAGCGGCATCATCGCATCGCCCGACATGAACGTACCGTGCAGGATCAGCAGCGGCGTCTTGCCGGAGGCCAGATCGCCATACACCTGAGAATGGATGCGTCCTCCCTCGACGTCCGCGAAGCCGGTCCTTGCGGGCGTCGCGGGCTCACGGCCCGGTTTCGCAGACTGATTGGACTGCTGACTGGGGCCTTTGGGCTGTGCTTCGCATCCCGCGACTGCTATGGCCACACCGACGGCTAGCGTGATTAGTAATTGCTTTACCATGCCGTTCCTCGATTCGTTTTCGTCGAGGGTGACGCTGTGGAGAGGATCACCTTTTGGCCAGTCTCAGAATCGTATCGCACCCCTCTACCGGCTGACGATGTTGAGAATGTTGCCGTCCGGATCCTTGAACCAGGCCACCTCCATCCCGCCTCCGACGTGGACGTCGCCCTCCAGCTTCAGGCCCGGCATGTCGTAGTGCTCGAAGGTCACCCCCTTCGCCTTCAGCGCCTTCACCATGTTCCTCAGGTCGTTGCCGACCGTCCAGGTCACCGCCGTCGCCTTGTTGGTGCCCGCTTCCTTGGAGCGGTAGACGTTGAGCGTCGACTGACCGCTCCGATAGGCGATCAACTCGTCCCCCTCACCGCCGACCGGCTCGAGGCCGAGCGTGCCCTCGTAGAACTTCTTGGCTGCCTTCAAGTCTTTCACCGCCAGGTTGGCGACGGCGTTGCGCTCGCGAAGCATCGATGCTTTCCTCTCGTGTGATCAGTCCACCAGATCCTGCAGCTTGTCCAAGGCGCCCATCCAGCCCTCCCGATGGCTGTCGCGCATCTCTTCGTCTCGGAATCCTTCATGGGTCAGGGTGAGCTCGGTGCCGCCGGAGACGGCTTTGAGCACCACGGTGACCAGCGACTCGCCTTCGGGACCGACGCGCCAGTGCCAGGTGAACACCAGCTTTTCATCGGAGACGACCTCGCGATACACGCCGTAGCTGG
>JACDBQ010000318.1 GCA_013694845.1 Acidobacteriota bacterium | reverse complement strand
GCCCGGCCGCGGGTGCGGTGGCGAGCATCATGACGACTACTGCGGTCCCGCACACGCGTCCGATCATGAAAGCAGCTCCTCGAGCAGGTTGCCGGCCACCCGCAGCCGGTAGTCCGCGGTCGATCTGATGTCGTCGATCGGCGAGATGTCTGCGCGCAGGGCCAGGCGCGCGGCGGCGATCGTCTGCGAGCCGATCGGCTGATTGCGAACCGACTCCTCGGCGGATCGGGCACGGACCACCGTCGGCGCGACGCTGCCAAGGGCGATCCTGATGTCACGCACGACGCCGCCGTCGAGGTCCACCGATGCGGCAAAGCAGATCTTGGAAATGGCTTGCGCGCGACGAGTCCCTACCTTGCGATAGGTCTCCCTGTGCTGCCATCCAGCGCCCCGTTCCCCCTGCGCACGCCGCTCTCTCGGCAGGGTGACGCCAACGATCAGCTCGTCAGCCGCGAGATCCATCCGCTTGTAACCGAAATGAAAAGATTCGTAGGCGACGTGTCGTCTGCCGCGGGAGGATGCCAGTTCGAGCGCGGCGCCGTAAACGAGCAACGCGGGTGGAAGGTCGGCGGCCGGTGACGCATTCGCGATATTGCCGCCGACGGTTCCTCGATTCTGTATGGCGACAGCCCCTGTTTCCCTGGCTGCCGCCGCCACCAGGGGGAACTCGGCCGCGATGATCGGATCGGTCAGCAGGTCCGTGTAGGTCGCGAGGGCGCCGATCCTCACCGAGTCTGCGGACGCTGCGATACCGCGCAGCTCGTTGATCCTCCACAAGTCGACGAAGCGGCGCCTCGGCAGCTTTCCCGCTTCGAGCAGGACCATCAGGTCCGTGCCTCCAGCGAACGGGGTCCATTCACCGGGCCACCGAGACAGCAGGTCCAGAGCCTCACCGAGATCCGACGCGCTCCGCATCTCGTACTGCGCGAGCCAGCTCCTCATGAGGCCGGCTTGATCCGCATCGCGGTGACGACGGCTTCGAAGATGCGCATGTAGCCCGTGCAGCGGCACAGGTTGCCCGCCAGGCCGATCCGGATCTGGTCAAGAGATGGGGAGGGATTCAAGTCGAGCAGGGCCGCGGCCGCGAGCACCATCCCCGGCGTGCAGATGCCGCACTGGGCACCGCCACAATCGATGAACGCCTGCTGGACTGCGTGGAGTTGCTCGCCGCTGGCGACGCCTTCAATCGTCGTCACGCTGGATCCGTTCACCTGGCCAATCGGAACGAGGCAGCTGTTCACGAGACGACCGTCCAGCAGGACGCCACAGGCGCCGCACTCTCCTTCGCCGCACCCTTCTTTCGTGCCGGTGAGATGGAGGGTCGTCCGCAACACGTCGAGCAGTCGCGCCATGGGGTGGGTGGTGACCTGCACCGCACCGGCATTCACGACAAAACTCACCTCCATCGCGTCAGGCACCAGCCGCCTCGACCAGATGCGCGAGCATCTCCGGCGTGAATGGTACGCGCCTGACGTCGACACCGGTCGCATGCGCGATCGCGTTCGCGATGGCGGGCGCCGGACCGTCCATCGGCAGCTCGCCGATGCCTTTGGCTCCGGCCGGGCCGTGCTGGTACGGCACTTCCTCGAAATGGACCCGGATCGGCGGGAGATCGACCGAGGTCGGCATGATGTAGTTGGTCATCTGCGAATTCGCCATGCGGCCTTCGCGCCACACGACGTCTTCGTACAGAGCCCAGCCGATCGCCTGCGCTACACCCCCTTCGATCTGCCCGGTGGCGAGCACCGGGTGGATCACCCGCCCGACTTCCTGGACGGCGACGAAGTCATCGATGCGGGTCTCAAAGGTAACCAGATCGACGGTGACTTCCGCGACGTAGGCGGCCCAGGCGTAGGATCCGTAGGCGTCACCCTGGTAACGTTCGTCGTCCCATCGCGCGGCCTCGTTCGGTTGATAGTGGGCCGAGGCGCGCAGCGGGCCCCGCTCACGCACGTAGGCGCGGCACGCCTGGCGCAGATCGCCGTCACTCGCCAGGTGGCCCGAGTCGGTGAGTGCGGCTCGCAGATTCCGGCATGCCGTTTCGAGCAGCTTTCCGACCACCATGCAGGTACGTGAGGCCACCGTCGGACCGCTGTTGGGTACGACGGCGGTGTCGGGCTGCGCAATCTCGATTGCTTCTACGTCGACGCCGAGCGCGTCCGCGGCGATCTGCGAAAAGATGGTGTTGGTGCCCTGGCCGATCTCCGTGCTGGCCGACAGCACGCGCACCGTACCGTCGGCCGTGGCTTCGACGCTCACGATCGAGGCGAGATGATCCTCGCCGGAACCGGTGAAGCCGGCACCATGCATGAAGGTGGCGAAGCCAATCCCCTTCCGCGTTCGTCCAGCCGCCACGTTCGCTGCGGCGAAGCGCGTGCGCTTCTGGTGGTAATCCGCCATGTCGAGCGCGCGGTCGAGGATGGCGTCCATGTCGACACGGTCCGCCATCACCTGTCCAACGGCGCTGACCTGCCCGGGCCTGATGAAGTTGCGCCGGCGCAATTCATCCGGCTGCAGACCGATCGCTGCCGCGACCCGGTCCATGTGCCGCTCGAGCGCGAAGATGCTCTGCGGCGCGCCGAAGCCGCGGAACGCGCCGTGCGGTGGCAAGTTGGTGGCGACGGCCCGGCCGCGGATCCGGATGTTCGGGCAGAAGTAGGGACCCGAGGCGTGGATGGTGCCTCGCGAGAGCACGACCGGTGACAGCGTGCAGTACGCGCCGCCGTCGATCATGAAGTCGATGTCCATCCCGAGCAGCGTGCCGTCGCGCGATACCGCCGTCCGGTGACGCGTCCGCGACGGATGTCGTTTGGTGGTAGCCACCATGTCTTCGGCACGGTCGTAGATCATCTTGACCGGCCGCCCCGATTTCCAGGCGAGCAGCGCCGCGTGACCCGCGATGATGGAGGGGTACTCCTCTTTGCCGCCGAAACCTCCACCGGTTTCCATCTGCACGACCCGGATTCGTTCGAGCGGCATCGCGAACAAGCCGGCGATAGCCTTGTGGATGTAGTACGGGCATTGCATCGAGCCCCAGACCGTCACGCCCGAAGCGTCGCCTGCCACGGCGAGCATGCCGTTCGGCTCGATGTACAGCTGCTCCTGCGCACCTGTCTCGTAGACACCCTCGACCACGATGGGCGCGTCGGCGAACGCCGCGTCGACATCGCCTCGCCCGACGAAGTACGACTTGAACAGGTTGTTCTCGCCCCAGATGATCGGCGCCCCTGAGAGCGCGTCGTCCAGCGTGAAAACGGCCGGCAGCGGTTCGATGTCGAAGGTGACCAGGCGCCGCGCTTCTTCGAGGAGCTGTTTGTCGGCGTGCGCGAGCAGCAGGATCGGCTCCTCCGCGTGATTGATACGGTCGGCGGCGAGATAGGGTTGGTCGTCGAGGATGAGCGCGACCACGTTCCGGCCGGGGATATCGGCGGCCGTGACCACCGTGATCTCGTCCCATGGGACGCCGGCCCCGTAGTGGACGGCCCGGATGATGCCCCGCGGCACCGGGCTGCGGACCGTCAGACCATGGAGCATTCCCGGGAGCGACAGGTCATCGACGTAGCGCGCGCGCCCAGTTACCTTGGCGACACCCTCTCGGCGCGGAATCGCGCGACCGATTGCCGGAACTGGAGGCATTTATGAGTGAATCGTACCACGTGCGAGGTGCGATGTTTCGGCGTGCGACGTGCTGTGCGACGGGCGACGTGCAGATGACCCTGACCACAGCCGCCCGCACCCCGCACCGAGCACTCAGCACTGAGCACCCAGCACCGAAACCCTATTGCTGCTCGAACGTCTTGCAGGCGTTCGGGTCGCCGGACTGGAAACCCCGACGGAACCAGGTCACACGCTGTTCGGATGATCCGTGGGTGAATTTGTCGGGCATCACGCGGCCGGTGGAGCGCTTCTGGATCGTGTCGTCACCGATGGCGGATGCGGCCCGGAGGCCTTCTTCGAGATCGTCGGCATCCAGATCGACTTTGCCGCCGGGTCTCGCGGCGGCATGGCCCCAGACGCCGGCGTAACAGTCGGCCTGCAACTCCATCAGGACCGACAGTTGATTCCGTTGTCCGGGGTTGGAACCCTGTAACTGCCGGACGCGCTGTTCGGTGCCGGTTACGGCCTGCACGTGATGACCGACTTCATGCGCGAGGACGTAGGCCTGGGCGAAATCACCGGGAGCGCCGAACCGCGTGCGCAGTTCATTGAAGAAGCTCAGATCGAGGTAGACCTTGCGATCGGCGGGGCAGTAGAACGGGCCGACGGCCGATTGCGCGAAGCCACATGTGGAGTTGGTCGCCTCCCGGAACAACACGGCGGTGGTCGGCTGATACCGCCCGCGCAACAGCTCACCCCATGTCGACTGGGTGTCCGCCATGACCGCGTCGACGAAGTCGACCATTTTTTCTTCTTCCGGCGACGCCGTGACCGGACTGCTCGCGCCAGCGCTCTCGGTCTGGGGCGCTCCGCCGCCCCCCAGGAGCGACAGGAAGTCGACCCCCGTGAACCAGCTCAACACGAGCAGAACCAGCACGCCACCGATGCCCAGAGGCATGGCGCCCATCCTCGCAGAACTTCCGCGCCGGTCCTCAATATTGCCGCGATCACCGGGGGTCCATCTCATGCGTTGTGCTCCCGGCTCAGGTGACTGCAAACCGGCAGCCAGTTCCGAATCCTACCGGGCGTCAACCACGATCCTGCGCCAGTGCCCTTGCTGGAATCTCGCCACGGTCAGCACGCACCGGGTGAAGTGTCCGACCAGGATCGCCGTCCAGACGGTGGTCGAGTGAAGGGTCCAGAACTGCTGCACGGTGAAGCAGATGCCGAGCGGCAACAGCACCTGCGAAATCAGCGTGATGAAGAGAGGGCTCCTGGTATCCCCGGTGCCCTGCAGCCCACCTGTATACGTGAGCGCCACGGTGATGAAAAGGCCCGACACACTCAGGAACCGCAGGAGCTCCTTCCCGAGCCGGACCACGTTCGGATCGGTTAACCCGAATATCGCCAGCAACTGCTCGGGGATCAGGAGGAACAAGGCGCCGATCACTCCCGCGACACCGACCCCCACACGCGCCGCCAGGTAAACCGCCTGCTGGCTTCGTTCGGGATGCCCGGCGCCAAGATTCTGTCCGGCGACTGCGGCGGCGGCGCCCATCAGGCCGACCGACGTCCAGGTGATCAGCGAAAAGAGCTCCGCGTACCCGACCGTATACGCCGCCTGCGCTTCGGCGCTGTGTTCGAGCGAGCCGATGAACCGGAGAAGAAGAACGCCGGCGACATTCATGGCCACACCCTGGATGCCCGTGGGCAGGCCGAACTTGAACAACTGCCGGATGATCGCCCAATCCGGCTTCCACGACATGCTCCGCGGAAAATGGACCACGAGCTTGCCCTCGAGGATCAACCAGAGCGCAACCGACGAGACCGTCGCACTCGCAATGACGGTCCCCATCGCCGCCCCTTGCGTCCCGAACGCCGGGATCGGCCCCGCGCCGGTGATCAACACCACGTTCAACGTGATATTGAGGACGGTCATCGCGACACCAAGGTACAGGCCCGTGCGCGCATCACCAGCGGCACGCAGGGCGCCGCTCAGCATGAAGAACATCAGCATCCCGATGCTGAAGAGAAACATCGTCCGAAGAAATGGCAACGCCTCCGCCCTGACCTCCGGAGTCGCGTTGATCATGTCCAGGAGCCAGGGCGCTGTGAAATAACCCACCGGCGCAAGTATCAGGACCGACAACGCGAAGGCCGTGAGGAAGGCCTGGTAGACGGTCGTATTCACCTTGTCGTGATCGTTCGCGCCCGCAAATCGGGCAACCAGCACGCCCATCCCGGTGAACAGGGAGCTGATGAAGACGATGACGACCAGAAAGATCTGCCAGCTGACACCAATCGCGGCATTCCCTGTGAACCCGACGTAATGCCCGACCATCGCGTGATCGATGATGCCCTGCAGCCCACCGATCGCGTTCTGCAGCACGGTCGGCCAGGCAATCTTCCAGACCGCCGCACTGATCGGCCCTTCGACGATCGACCGATCGAGTTTCCTGCGATGCTTCGGCGCCGTAGGCGACAAGACCTCGGGTGCGATCTCACAGGAAGGTTCGATGAGTGCCGGTGCTACCGGCGTAACCGCGACCGGGGTTGGCTTCGATTCGACGGACACGGAGGACGAATCATAACATCCGCCCTCCGATGTGATCAGGCCTGTGACGAGTCGCGCCGGGCCCTCAGGATGCGACGAACGTCGGCGTGGGCGAGGACGACGGCCGGTTGACGCTGCAGGGCCTCGTAATAGCGCTTCTGAAATTCCCCACCGGCTTCGGAGGCGGTCAGCAGCTGCTCGACCTGGTCGAAAACGGCCGTGGCATCCGATTCTGTCGTCGCCGCGTCCTTGCCGATCGACTCATCGATGCGCACGATCACGCCGGTCAGCGAGTGCAGCCAGGCGAACCAGGCATCGTTGATGACCAGCTGCAGAAAGCTCGCATTGTTACCCACGCGTCCCCGATCGAGCTCGTACGCGACTCGCGCATCTTCGAGCAGGACCTTGTGCAGTGCCAGGAGCCCCGTCCGTAATTCGCGCAGCCGCTCGCGGGTCGCGTCACTGATGTCCACGGGACCGGTCGTAAGGTCGCCGCCGGGTGGAGACGCCGACGGGGCGCTGGCGTCGCGAAGCAGCGCGCCGACATCCAGCGGTGCAGACGTCATGAGCAGGGACCCGTCTTCGGCACGCGGCCACGCCTCCTTCGAGCGGTCGCGGTACAACTCGAGGCCGTTGCCATCGGGATCGCGCAGATACAACGCCTCGCTCACGCCGTGATCGCTCGCGCCATCCAGCGGGAGCGACGCGTCCATCAATCGCCGGAGCGCGTCGCCGAGAGAAGCGCGATCCGGATACCTGATGGCGACGTGATAAAGGCCGGTAGTTCCCTGCGCGGGGGGCGGCCCGCCGAGACTCTCCCAGGTATTCAGACCGATATGATGGTGGTAGCCACCGGCGCTCAGGAATGCCGCCGAGTCCCCCCACCGCTGCTGGACCTCGAAGCCAAGGACGCCCGAGTAGAATGCGATCGAACGTTCCAGGTCGGAGACTCTCAGGTGCACGTGGCCGATGTCGATCCCGTCGTGGATGCGCCTGCCCATGCATCCATCATGGCGCACTCGCGCGCGTTGGCCAAAGCCAGGCGCCTCAGGTTAGGCTCTACCCAATGATGCGACCCGTAATCATCGTCTTCGCGAGTGCCGTTGCGGCAAGCGCCCTTCCACAGTCGCAGCCGTCCCTGGGTCTGGATACGCTCGCGAGGTCCGCCCTCTCTCAGATCGATGGATCACGACAGGTCCCCGGGTTACACGCGGCGGTCGACGTCGTCCGTGACACCTGGGGCGTGCCTCACATCTACGCCGGGTCGACCGAAGATCTGTTCTTCGCACAAGGCTACGTCATGGCGCAGGACCGCCTGTGGCAGATGGAAATGTGGCGACGGGGAGCGGAGGGACGCCTGGCCGAGGTGCTCGGACCGGCCGCCGTATCGCGCGACCGCCAGGCGCGACTCCTGAAGTACCGGGGGCCGGCAGACGGCCGCGAGCTCCGCGTCTACCACGGCGATGCGCGTAAGATCATGACGGCCTACGTCGCAGGCGTGAACGCGCTCATCGATCAGGCCGTTCGCTCAAACAAGCTGCCGGTGGAGTTCGTCCTGACCGGGATCCGCCCTGAGCCCTGGACGGTCGAAACACTGCTGCTGCGGCAGAGCTCATTCGGGGATGCGACCTCCGAACTGCAGCTCGCCCGCAGCGTCGCGCAGCTCGGCGCCGCCGAAGCGAACCGCCGGCGGAATCCGGACCCGTGGGAAGAACTGGTCGTGCCCGAGGGCATCGATCCGGGCGCCATCGGCGACGACGTGCTGGCGGCGACCCGGGCCGGCGGTCCCGCGCCTCGACCGGCAGTGCTGCCGGAGTTCGCCTCCCTGGCGGGAACGGGTGGCGGTGATCAGCCCGACTCGAGCGTGCCCGAGCGTGGCAGCAACAACTGGGTGCTCGGCGGGGCGATGTCGGCAACCGGCAAACCGATCGTGGCAAACGATCCGCACCGCGAGGTCTCGCTGCCCTCTCTGCGCTATATCGTCCACCTCACTGCACCGGGTTGGAACGTGGCGGGGTCGGTCGAGCCGCCGTTTCTCGGCGTGGCGATCGGACACAACGACCGCATCGGATGGGGCCTGACCATCGTCGGCACCGACCAGCACGACGTGTACGTGGAAGAACTGAACCCCGACAACGAAAACGAGGTGAGGTTCGACGGCGCGTGGGAGCCGCTGCGGCTGGTCCGTGAATCGATCGCGGTCAAGGGAGCCGCGCCGGTGTCAGTGGAGCTGAAGTTCAGCCGTCACGGTCCGATTTTTCATGTCGATCGGGCGAAGCACCGGGCCTATGCGTTGCGTTCCGCCCTGTCCGAGCCCGGCACGGCCCCGTACCTTGCGGGCCTGCGGCTGGCGCAGGTCCAGGATTGCAAGACGTTCCTCGATGCGGCGAACTACTGGAATTCCCCCTCGGAGAATCTGATCTGCGGTGATGTGAACGGCAACATTTCGTGGCAGGCCTCGGCTCTGAGCCCCTCACGAAAAGGCTGGAACGGACGACTTCCGGTCCCGGGCACGGGCGCATACGAGTGGCAGGGGTTCCGAAAGGATCTGCCTCGCGAGTTGAACCCGTCGCGAGGTTTTGTCGTCACGGCGAATCACAATGTCCAGCCAAAAGGTTACGCGCCGCCATTGATGTTCAAGACCAGCGGGACCGAGTTCGAGCGCATCACTCGGCTGCTGCAGCTCATTCGCCCCGGCGCCCGCTACACGATCGAAGACAGCGCGCGCTGGCAGCATGACGCCTACTCGTTGCGCGCTGCCGCCGATCTGCCGAAGTTCCAGGGGTGGACGTCCGGGGATGCCGAGATCGAACGGGCCCGCGCAGAGATCGCCGGCTGGGACGCGATCTACACGCGCGACAGCCGCGCGGCCGCTCTCTACGAGTCATGGCGGACCGCCGGCGCGAGTGGGCGAGGGCGGGGCGCGGGGCAGGCCGCCGACACCGAGGCGAGTGGCCGCGAGACCTCGGCACCGTCCTCGCGGGAACAGGTCGAAGCCCGATTGAAGGCCGCGGTTGCAGCGCTGACCCAGAATCAGGGCGCCGATCGGTCGCAATGGCGCTGGGGCCGGATGCACACGCGTTCGTTCTCGCACCCGTTCGTGCCGGCTTTTAACCTCGCCACCGTGGAGCGAAGCGGCGGGGCCGGGACGGTCGAGGCCGACGGCGCCAGCTACCGCGAGATCTTCGACGTCGCGAACTGGGATCGTTCGTTGGTCACCAACACCCCTGGACAGTCAGGCCAGCCGGGCAGCAAGTTCTACGGCAACCTGCTGCAGGATTGGGCCGACAACAAGTACTTCCGCCTGGCCTTCTCGAAGGAAGCGGTGGAAAGCGTCGCGACGCACCGGCTGCGGCTGACGCCACGGTGAGACGAACCAGCGAGGCTCATCAGTTGATGACGACGGGGTAGCGCAGGCCTTTAGGCCTGCATCGCCGAACCGGATCGAAGACGACGATGTCGGCGATGGCCCCTCGCGGATGACGCGACCACTGAGTTCCACAGAGACTTTCTGGTCTGCTCCGTGGATCTCTGTGCGTTCTGTGGTTGGACGAGCCGCGAATTATCTCGAAGCCGCCCCCGGTGTGAAAGGTGGAGGAACACTGGTTGGTAGCGCGACGACAGTTGCGAGCCACTCGAGTGAGGTCCACGGCGGCGGTTGACCGTGACCGAAGTCGCCAAGTACCAAGACGGGATTGCCGGGCGACTCCACGTTACGCTGGTCCGCCGACAACTTCCACTGGTCTCCCCATCCGTAGAGCCATTCCGCGTCGCGCTGGAGCAGGCGCACGCACGCGTGACTTGCCGCATAGCCGGGGAGATCGAACTGGTGGAAGGAGATCCCCCTGGCGTTCACGAAATTGAAGTACCACTCGAGCACCCATGACTCGTTGTCGGTGCTGATCCGCTTGCGTGAGCGCCACGTCAGGTTGAACGCTCCGGGTGGAGTCGGCGTCTCCTTGCGGCCACTGCTCACCGGTCCCCACCGCACGAGCTTTCCCGACTCGTACGCCCCGAAGACCTGCGACGGTTGGTGCACGACGAGATATTTGAGATGGTCGGCGGCCGCCGGCCATTCGAGCGGCAAAGGGCTGTATGCCAGGGAGTCGGTCTGCCAGCCAGCTGGGACGACGAGACCCGGCACAGAAGGATCGGCTCGAATGATGTGTTCCCGGTCACGCCGATTGAGTTTCTCGAGGATGTCGATCTGGACTGGCGTGAAGCGCCCGCGGAGCTCTGCCGCGGTTTTCGGGACCGGCTCGAGGGCGAACACGTTCTGTGCGGCACTGGACCGCGTCCCGCACACGGCCCAGAGAAGAAGAACCGGGAGCATCCGGCGGGATGAGATCAACGGCCTGCCGGCGAGCTCGGTTTCGACGGATCCAGATACGGCCGGAGGCGTCCCTCGAAGAACGTCCACACGCGGTTCCAGGAATCGATCTGCTCCGGACTATCGTCGCGTTGAAGTGTGTCGGGGTTCACCCGCCGATTGAAGGTGTGCCCACCACTCGCGGGTCCCACCGGCGGATCGACGTATACCTTTGTTTCGGCCAGGTCCGGTTTGCGTGATCGCAGCGCATCAACGATCTGCTGGTCCTCATAGAACCACACATCGCGGTCGTTGGTCGCGACGTGGACCAGAAGCGGGGTCTGCAGCTTGTCCACGTGATACAGGGGCGATCGCGCGATGTACTCGTCCCTCTTTTCGAACGGCAGCCCGCCGATCCGTTTCTGGGTCGCAAAGCTTCGCTGATAACCCGGGCCTGAGAACGACAGCCGGTGGATCAGGTTGGTCACCGGCACCATGGCTGACGCCGCCTTGAACGGCGTTTTATCCCGGAAGACCGAGAACAGGGTGATGTAGCCGCCGTGGCTCCAGCCCATGATCCCGAGCCGGTCGCCGTCGACGTGGGACAGCGATTTCAGGTAATCAGCGGCCGTCATGACGTCGTCGATCTCGTAGCCGCCGTAATCGATCTCGTTGTAGTGCTTTTCTCCGTAGCCGGTGCTGCCGCGATACTCGGGGCAGATCACGACATAGCCGCGCTCGACCGCTTCACGGACAAACGGCCACATGGTGATGCTCCAGTCGCTGTGCACGCCGCCATGAACCCAGACCAGCGCCGCGTGGCCTTTGGCGCCGCGCTTCTGCAAGGGCTGGAACAGGTACGCGGGCACGTCGAGGTCGCCGACGCTGCTGCGATAGCGGATCTTCTGGTAGTCGACCACTCCGTTGGTGACCTGTGCATAGCGCTTGTCGGTCTCGGCCTTGGCCTGCACCTGGCGTTCGAAGTTGACATTGCGTGCGTGGTCCGCGTGATCGTTGCTGACGTAGAGCTCGCGGGCGCGAGCCTCGTCCATCGATCCCTGCCATCCACCGCGCCCGCGCTGACCGGCAGCTGCGGGTTCCTGCTGGCCGGTGGGCTGGCGGACGGCCGGCGGGGTCGACTGCGGCGTCTGAACCGTCTGCGCTCCCATGGCGGACACCGACGCCACGAACGCCGCGGCACACCATCCCCTGTTGCGATTGATCAGCACGGCCGGAATCTCCTACAGGCCTGACAGGCCTGCGCTACGGTGATGCGCTATTCGGACTGAATGGCGGTGTATTCGTTGGTTTCAGGCTGGAGGGCCGGGCTGCCCATCAGGATACGGGCGCACGTGTTCCATCGGAGCACGGCCTCGTCATTCTCTGCCGGTCGGATCGCTTCGGCGCGCTCGTAGCAGGACATCGCCTCCCGGAGCCACTCGTGTGCGGTTCGAGCGGAGCCCGGCCGGTCGTGGCGCAGCACCGCCTTGCCTCGTCGCTCACGGACGATCCCCGAGATGTAGAAGCGTTTGTACTCGTCGTGGATACGGGTCACGGCCTTGTCGGCTTCGGCGGCCGCGCGCGCGTGCGCCCCCTCGGGGAACTGATCCGTGAGCGCGAGCACCATCGTCACGAGCGCGTCCTGGTGCTCGGGATCGATCCGGAGGATGTCGAGGCAGATGCTCTCAGCCTCGGACGGCTCGTTCAGCAGGCGATAACGCTCCGCTTGCGCGAGTGCCGCCGGGATCGCCGTCTGCGAGAGAGTCTTGAGCTCGAACATCGCCGTGCCTCCTGGATATCAGCTGCTGAACACGCGGAGGAGCTTCCTCACCGGATCGTAGAACTGGTCGACGACCCGCTCCTTCAGCGGAATGATCGCATTTTCGGTGATCGTAATGTGCTCCGGGCACACCTTCGTACAGCAACCGGTGATGTTGCAGTACCCGATGCCATGGTCGTCCTTCAACCCGGTCAGGCGGTCGGCGGAATCAAGGGGATGCATCTCGAGGGCCGCGGCGTAGACGAGAAAGCGCGGACCGATGAATTGTTCGTGCATGGCGTGCTCCCGGAGCACGTGACAGACGTCCTGGCACAGGAAGCACTCGATACACTTGCGGAACTCCTGCACGCGGTCGACGTCCGCCTGGGCCATTCGCCACGTGCCGTCGGGCGCATCAGGTCGGCGAGGCTGGAACGGCTTGATCTTCTTCTTGACCTCAAAGTTCCAGGAGACGTCGGTCACCAGGTCGCGTATTGGTGGAAAGGCACGCATCGGCTCAACCGTGACCGGTTGATCGAGTGGCAGTTGGTTGAGCCGCGTCATGCACATCAGCCGCGGCTTGCCGTTGATTTCGGCCGAGCATGACCCGCACTTGCCTGCCTTGCAGTTCCACCGGCACGCGAGGTCGGTGGCCTGCGTCGCCTGGATGCGGTGAATGGCGTCCAGCACCACCATCCCCGGCACGATGTCGGTCGTGTAGTCGCGGAACTGCCCGGTCTTCCCCTCGCCGCGCCATACCCGAAAAGTCGCTTGTTGCATGCTCACTCCACGGGCAGGCCTGAAAGGCCTGCGCTACTGGTGTCGGGCCCCTGTGCTACTTCTGCTCCTCAATGACCTGCCTCAGTTCGGCGGGCATTTCCGGAATGGGCAACCGCCGAAGCTCCATCGTGCCGTCAGCCGATTGCCGGACGGCCATGTTGATCGTCGCGAACTCGGCCGCTTTTTCGGGATGGTCCTCGCGGAAGTGTCCGCCGCGGCTTTCTTTCCGCTCGAGCGCGCACCGGGCGATGGCTTCCGAGACCGTGAGGAGGTGCCCCAGGTCGAGCGCCGTGTGCCACCCGGGGTTGTACTCACGATGCCCGTGGACGGCGGCCATGGCGGCGCGCCGCTTGAGGATCTCGAGCACGCCGAGCGCCTCGCGCATCTCGTCCTCGAGCCGGACGATCCCGACCAGGCGCTGCATTGCGTCCTGCAGATCGTGCTGGATGGCATAGGGATTCTCCGTTCGGCCGGATTCGAATGGTGCCAGCGCGTCCCGCGCGGCGCTCTCGACGGCAGCACCGTCGACCGCGCCGCGTTGGTTCTCGCGCGCGAAGATCGCGGCATGCTCGCCGGCCCGCTTCCCGAAGACCAGCAGGTCCGACAGCGAGTTGCCACCCAGCCGGTTGGCGCCGTTGATGCCGGCCGCACACTCTCCAGCGGCAAAGAGGCCCGGCACCGTCGACATCTGCGTGTCGGCGTCCACCAGCACGCCCCCCATCACGTAATGCGTGGTCGGGCCGACCTCCATCGGCTCGCTGGTGATGTCGATGTCGGCGAGCTGCTTGAACTGGTGATACATGCTGGGCAGCTTGCGCTTGATGTGGTCCTCGGCGTTCTGGATCCGCGTCTTGATCCACGAGATGTCGAGAAAGACCCCCCCGTGCGGGCTGCCACGACCCTCTTTGACCTCGCGATTGATGCACCGGGCAACATGGTCCCTGGTGAGCAGCTCCGGCGGCCGGCGCGCCGTCTTGTCTCCCTGCGTATATCGCCAGCCTTCCTCCTCGTTGTCGGCGGTCTGGTTTCGATACGGCTCCGGAATCTCGTCGAACATGAAGCGGCGCCCTTCCTTGTTGCGAAGGACGCCCCCTTCGCCGCGGACGCCTTCGGTCACCAGGATCCCCTGGACGCTCGGCGGCCAGATCATGCCGGTGGGATGGAACTGGATGAACTCCATGTCGATCAGCTGTGCGCCAGCTCGATACGCGAGCGAGTGGCCGTCACCGGTGCCCTCCCAGCTGTTGCTCGTGATCCGGTAGGCGCGACCAAGACCGCCGGTTGCCAGGATGACGGCGGCCGAACGAAACAGCTTGAATCGACCTCGCTCCCGTTCGTAACCGAACACACCGGCGGCGCGGCCGTCGGTGGTCAGCACCGCGACGACGGTGAATTCCATGTGCACGTCGAGGCCGCGATGAACGCCGTGGTCCTGGAGCGTGCGGATCATCTCGAGTCCGGTGCGGTCACCGACGTGGGCCAGCCGCGGGTACCGATGCCCGCCGAAATTGCGCTGGAGGATCCGGCCGTCGGAGGTACGATCGAACACCGCGCCCCACGCCTCGAGCTCGCGGACGCGGTCCGGCGCTTCTCTCGCGTGCAGCTCCGCCATCCGCCAGTTGTTGACGTATTGCCCACCCCGCATGGTGTCGGCGAAATGCACCTTCCAGCTGTCGCGATCGTCGACGTTCGCAAGCGCGGCCGCGATGCCCCCTTCCGCCATGACGGTGTGCGCCTTGCCGAGGAGGGACTTGCAGATCAGTCCGACCTTGACACCTCCGGCGGAGGCTTCGATCGCGGCGCGGAGCCCCGCGCCGCCGGCGCCGACAACCAGGACGTCGTACTCGTGGGTCTCGTAGGTCATGCGGGACGCTGAGGCAAAGTCGAAGGGTAGGGCTCAGAGAATCCGGACGTCATGCCAGATGCCCATCGAGCACAGTCGAATGTAGAGGTCGGAGAAGCCAACGGAAAACAGGCTCAGCCACGCAAACAGCATGTGGCGCCGGTTCAGGGCGCTGGTGCAGGCGTAGCTCGCCGCGCAGACCGGCGACTTCGAGATTTCGTCGCGCCACCCTCCCACGAGGTGCCGTAACGAGTGGCAGCCGAAGGTGTACGAGCCCAGGAGCACCATGTTGGCCGCGAGGACCAGCGTCCCGATTCCCACTCCGAAGCTCACGCCTCCCGATCCGTCCTCGAACCAGAAGCCCTTCCAGACGTCATAGGCCAGGATGCAGATGAAGATCAGCGCGAGGTACAGGAAGTAGCGGTGAACGTTCTGCAGGATCAACGGGAACGCGCGCTCGCCGAGGTACGTCTTGCGGGGTTCGCCGACGGTGCATGACGGGGGGTCCGCCCAGAAGGCTTTGTAGTAGGCGCCTCGATAGTAGTAGCAGGTGAAGCGAAACCCGCCCGGCGCCCAGAGAATCAGCAGCGCTGCGGAAAAGGGCAGCGCGCCCGGCCACCACCCGGGTTGCGGCCCGAACCAGGCGTGCGCGCCCTCGCCGAAGAGCAATGGAGAATAGAACGGGGAGAGGTATGGCCCATGTTCGTAGTGGTTCCCCTGGAAGGCCGCCCACGTGGAGTAGACGACGAACGTCGACAGGCCGAGAAACGTGACCAGCGGCGGCACCCACCACAGGTCACGGCGATTAGTGTGTCCGAACCGACGTTCTACCAGGGGCCACGCGGCCTGAGCCATCGAGTTTCTCCGTACGCAGGGTGTCCGATTGGTGAAAACCATATCGGCGCACGCCGCGGATTGCAAGCAGCAGGCTCGCGCGATGGAGTCCTTACTTGTGTCGGACTCCTCGCTTCACGACGATATCCACCCGCTGGAGCAGCGCGATGTGCCGGAGCACGTCACCTTTGATCGCGATGATATCGGCGTACTTGCCCGGAGTCACAGTACCGACGTCCTTGTCGGCCTTCATCGCAACGGCAGGCCAGTAGGTCGCGCCTCGGATGGCCTGCATCGGGGAGACGCCGAGAATATTCACCCACGCGTCGAGCTCCCGCCAGGTCGAGCTGCTGTGGAACTTCATCGGTATTCCGCTGTCGGTTCCGACGAGCATCACGACACCGGCGTCCGACAGCTGCTTGAACTTGCGCGCGAGCGTCGGCCGCCGGATCGCCGTCAACTGAAAGTAGGGAAGCCGGTCAGGGTTCGCGATCGACTTGCGGATGTCAGCAACGATGTCCGCAGGCAGTCCCACCTGCCACGCCGGGTCGTCGAGCTGCTCGGGGTTGTCCCGCAGGTACTCATAGTTGAAGAGCCCCTCGATCGTGGGAGTCCAGTAGAGCGGCCCGCGGCTCATGTTGGCGGTGCGCTCGGCGATCATCCTCATGATGTCGTCGGGGTATTCGGGAGCGCTGGAGAGACCCGTGTGCTCGAAATTGTCGACGCCGGCGGCGATTCCCCGGCGAATCTCCTCCGGCCGATGCGAATGCCCGACGACCATCAGCCCGCGCTGGTGCGCCGCTTCGACAACGGCCTGCACCTCGTCCATCGTCATCTGATCCTGGTCGATCAGCTTGATGCAGTTGACGCCTGCGTCCGCCAGCTTCGCCACTTTCGCCCGCGCATCGGCGGGACCGGCCACGCCCCACCGAAAGAGCTCGGTGCCTGGATATGGCGCTTTCTGGATGAACGGCCCGGAGACATACAGCGTCGGGCCGGGAAGCTTTCCGGCGTTGATCCGATCCCGGACGTTGATGCTGGCCTCGAGCGGCGCTCCCAGGTCCCGAGCGCTGGTGACGCCGGCCATCAGCAGCTGTCTCGCGGATGCGGGCATGATGACGGACTCGAACTGGGCGGGGTAGGTCCTGTCCCAGTGCTCGTAGTCGGCGTGCCCGTTGATCATCAGGTGCACGTGCATGTCCCAGAGACCGGGGAGCACGCTCATGCCTTCGGTCGAGATCACCTCAGCCCCCGTCGGCACGACCAGGGCACCCACCTGTCCGACGGAGACGATGCGCTCGCCGTCCACCAGGATCACGCTATTGCGAATCGGGGGTCCGCCGAACCCGTCGATCAGGGTGCCTCCCACGAGCGCCTTGAGACGGGGGGATTGAGCAGACGAAGGCGGGCTGCTCGTGGCAGCCGCGAGGACGAGGGTGAGCGCGGTCAGGCAAAGGCGGGTCATGGATCCTCCGAGCGGCGTCAGGATACAACGAGCACCGATTCCTCGCCGCGGCGTCCGCAGAGCACTTCCTGCGTACTCGGACGTCCGGGCTCCACCTGCATTCTGCGACGTTCTGGAAGCCGTGCCGCCGTTTGCTCGACATTCCGCGCAGCGCGGACATTGCACGATCACCGCGCATGATGAAATCACCGCGGTTCGATGATCTGCTCGAGCAACCCTTTGTCCAGGCCATCCTGGATCGGACGGTGATCCCGGGGATCTACAACACGTGCGACCAGTGGTGCATGTACTGTCCGGCTACCGCGCGCTGCCTGGCCTACCGGTGCCGGCCGGCAGGCGCTTCCGATCAGGATCCGCAGGAAATCTATTTGAACATCGCGGCGCGGATGAACGAGGGGATGAAGCTGCTGCGGGACCTGAATGCGGCGGAAGGCCGGACGATCCCCGAGCTCGACGCGTTGATCGCCGAACATCTGAGGACGCCGGCCAAGTGGGCACCGGCCGACGACCCGCTCGAGCGGCTGGGGCGCCGGTATGCGCGAGTGTCGAGCAGCTACGTCGCATCTCACCCGGAGTTTCCGTTCGACCTGCGGTATCGGCCGCTGGGTCCCACCGCGTTCGAGGTGTTCGCCTGGTATCACGTGCTGATCGCCGTGAAGATCTGCCGCGCGATCGCGAGCAGCGCCGCAGCCGTCCGTGGCGAGAAACACCTGTGGCGAGACGCCCTGTTCTCCGCGAAGACGGCGCTGCTCGGGATCGACCGCTCACGCGCCGCGCTGAGCGAGATGCAGGCGTCGGATGATGACGTCAGGCTGCCGCACCTGCAATCGCAGCTCAGGCGGCTGACGCGTGAACTGGAAGGACGCTTTCCGGAGGCACGAACGATCACGAGGCCAGGCCTCGATGTCAACGACGCGTGAGCTCGGTTACGGGCGGCCCGGGTTGCGCGACGAACGCCTCGGCACGGGCCAAGTATGGGGAACGGTAGCCCGACAACCAGCGCGCCGGAAAGCCTTCCGCCGCCTCGCGCTCTACGACCGCCCACACGCTGCCCCCAAACCCTGCGCCGAAGCTGCAGGCCGCGTGCGCGCCCAGTGCGCGAGCCGCTCGCGCGAGCGCGACGGTCTCAGGGAGCTGATTCTCGAGCAGCATCTCGGCATCAGCCTGGGAGGCGGACGCAAGCAGGCCAAGCGCCGCCCGATCTGCCGCGTCGATGGCGCGCATGGCGTCCAGCACACGCGCATCCTCTCGGATGAAATGAGACAGCCGGCGCGCCAGCATTTCGGCGGTGCATCCCGTAACCGCCACGTCCCTCACCAGCCCGGCAAGCCTTCGTGGCGCATCCGCATCCGACGTCATCGCGGCTCCAAGCGAGCCGGCGGGCGCCTGTGACTCATTCCACAGCTCCAGGAGGATTGCAGCCTCCCGCGACAAACGGTTGAATGCGGCCATGCTGGCGCCCGCCTTCTCGGCCGGCACACCGCTGGAGGCAACGACGAACCGCCAGTGGTCCGGAACCCGTACGTGACCGAGCGATCGGATGGGCGCGAAGGCATAGGCGGAAAGATGGGCGGACACTCCGCAGACCAGCGCGACGTGGTCCTCGCTGCCGCCGTGGGTCCCCACCCCGGCGTCGCCGGCCAGTGTCCCGAATGTTCGGCCGTTTTCCACGCACGCGAGATAGCCGGCCAGGTCAAGCAGACCCTGCAGATTGGCGGACCACTGCGGGTGCGACTCGAGATGCCCGAGCCGCACGGCCGCCGTCGCGACGCTCACGATCAGGGC
>JACDBQ010000303.1 GCA_013694845.1 Acidobacteriota bacterium | reverse complement strand
GACCGACAGCGCGCGGAAGCTGCTGCGCGACATTGAGCGTTACGCGTCCAGTGTCGGCTGCCGCCACCGGCATCTCGTGGGCTACTTCGGCGACACCTACGAGCGCGACGACTGCGGCGCGTGCGATTACTGTCTGGGCGAGCTCGAATCCGTGGCCGGTGCTGTCGACATCGCCCGCAAGGTGCTGTCGTGCGTGGCCCGCGTCGGACAGCGCTTCGGCGCCGCGCACGTGGCCAACGTCCTCTGCGGCAGCGAGAACGAACAGGTCATCTCCCGCCGCCACAATCAGCTGAGCACCTTCGGCCTGTTGAAGGACGGTGCGGTCCCTGAGATCCGCGGCTACGTCGAGCAGCTGATCTCGCAGGGCTTTCTCCGGCAGACCGACGACGCCTTTCCGGTGGTGGCGCTGACCAGCGAGGGGGTGGCGTTGCTCAGGAACGCATCGGCGGCACCCGGCCTCGCGCTCTCGCGCCAGCGCCGAGTAGTCCGCGAGCGCGAGCAGCGGCGGTCACGCGTGGAGGCCGAGGCATGGGAAGGCGTGGACCGCGAGCTGTTCGAAAAGCTCCGCGCCGTCCGCATGCAGATCGCGCGCGCCCGCGGCGTGCCGCCGTACGTGGTCTTTCACGACACCACGCTCCGCGAGATGGCCCGGGTCAAGCCACAGACCATGGACGCGCTGCGCACGGTGTATGGTGTAGGCGCCCGGAAGGCCGAAGACCTCGGTGAACATTTCCTCACTGCGCTGCGAGAACACTGACATGCCTGCATACGTCATCGCCCACATCGATGTAAAAGACCCGGTGAAATACGAGGATTACAAGAAGATGTCGCCGGTCAGCATCAAGAACTTCGGCGGCCGCTTCATCGTCGGCGGCGCGCAAGCGGAGGTCCTCGAAGGGACTTGGCGCCCGAAACGGCTGGTGCTGCTGGAGTTCCCTTCGGTGGAGGTGGCGAAGCAGTGGTGGGCATCGGAGGATTATGCCGACGCGAAGGCCCTGCGGCAGGCGACGTCCACTGGGGACATGATCGTGCTCCAGGGCTTCGATCCGGGCGCGTAACGATGCCCGAAGCAAGCGATTGGCTGGCCATCGCGCGGTCGAAGGATCCGGACGATGTGCGCGAGCAGATCCTCACGGGCTACAAGGCGGGCAAGCCCTTCACCCCGTACGAGCCGACGATCCCGTTGCCCGTCCCGCTCGGCGACGTGCTGGACTTCGGCTGCGGCCTCGGCCGCAACTTCCCGTACCTGCGGCGCGTCGCGGAGCGAGTGAGCGGCTTCGACCTGCCGCCGATGATCGAGCGCTGTCGCGCCGTCCCGCAGGCGGAGGGGATCTCGCTGTTCGACGACTGGGATGCCGCGAAGACGACTCGATTCGATCTGATAATCGCCTCGCTGGTGCTGCAGCACATCGACCCTGCGATGACGAGCGTGCGGCTCGAGGACTTCGCCCGGATGGCGCCGTACGTCTATCTGCTCAGCAGGGTCGAGAGCGACTTTCAGACCAACGTGTTCGAGGACATCCGCGCGGCCGGCCGGTTCGAGCCTGGTGAATGCGTGGGGGTCGATCATGATCCGGCCACGCACCAGCTGCGCGTGCTGGGCCGCGCGCCGTTCGACGATGTGCGAAAGCTGAGTGGCAGCGGACACTTTGAGGTACTGCTGCGGTCGAACGTCTTCCAGAGAGCGTGAAATCGAGCCCACGGTGATCCAGTTCATCCCATTCGTCGACTGGCTCGCGGCGCTCACGTCGGTCACGCTGCTGATCGTGCTCTGGGACGAGATCGGCGGCGTGCAGCGCGCCGTCCTGGGCGGGTGCGTCGCGGCGGTCGCCGGCGTGCAGCTCTTCAAGGATTCATTCACAACCGCGAAGGTCGCGGTCGCGCTCCAGACGGTGCTTTGCTGTCTACCTGGTCATCCGCTGGTAAATGGGCCACTGAAGCAACACAGCCACAGAAGCAACACAGAAGCAGCACAGAAGACACACCGTTTCGACGGCCGCAGAAGCAATCGATTGGCTTGACCTGTCAAGAGTGTGAGGTCGCTGGTGAGGAGGCCGGCCGCCTCGGCAATCTGTTAATCGTGTCCACGTTGAGGTCCGGCGTATGAGCCTTCGCTATGCTGGCCCTCCTGCCGGATCCTGCCGTCACAGCTAACCTCGCCATTCACCCCACCACCCGCGAGACCCAAGAGGCGATGCGGCTGATGACGCCTCAGGAGTTCGAACGCTCGGCGGAACTCGGTCGGATGATTCTAGATCCTCGAGCGCCGGGTGGACACCTGGGTCGCCAGCCGCAAGCAGGGCTGAGCAGGGATCCCTCAGTGTGCCTGGGCTAAAACGGTTCCAGGCCTTTGCCTATGGCGCTAGGCGCGCTGGGACCGCCAGTGGTCCAGGTCGATTCCGCTCATGCAAAGAATCTCGGTATCCGCCGCCCGTTCCCTGATCTGGTTTGTCAAGTGGGCGACGGACTCTTCTGAGCCGGGGAAGAGCAGCGCGAAGTGCCACGGTCCATTGAGCGCCACGTGGCCGACCGAGGCGCCGATCACGCCGAAGCGGTCCATGTAGTCGTTCTCGATGTCAGTGATCCAGCCGGCCAGGCTTGAGTTCTGCATCACGGTCGGGTTCACCTTGATGAGCATCAGATAGAGTGGCGCCTGCGCGTCGGGCATGACTTCTCCTTCTGGCGGAATGGGGATGGCCTGCAGTCGTGCCAGCAGATGACCGCAGGAACGTATTATGTGCGATCGCGACATCCGTGCGCATGCCTTCGCGATCAGCCTTCGCGATCCACGCGCGGGCGCACGCCGGCTGCTCGAGGAACGCGTAGTGCACGGCGATGTTGAGGTTCAGCGGCACGCGTGGCGCCGGGATCGTCAAGGCGTGCTCGTTCGCCGCGCGTAACTTCACGGCGTCTCCGGCGACCGCGTGGACGAGACCCCACGCTGCGCTCATGAAGAAGTCTTCCGGATTCGACTCTACGGCCTCCCGGCACAGCGACTCGGCGCGCGCGAGCTGGCCATCGCGCGCGAGCGCGACCGCCAGCACCGGTCTGGTGAAGGGGTGCCGCGGGTTGATCTCGAGCGACCGTTCTGCCGTCGCGATGGCTTCTCGCCATTGGCCGAGAAAGTACTCCCCGGTGGCGACACCGATGCGGGCGATCTCGTCCATCGGATTGATCGAGAGCGCCCGCGACAGCGATCGCTCCGTCTCCGGGAACCGGCCGAGAAGCCACTGAACCCACGCCAGATCGTTCCAGCACCAGACGTAGTCCGGACTGATCCGGAGGGCGCGCCGATACGCCCGCAAGGCGCCAAGAAGATCGCCGGTTTCGAACAGGATCCGGCCGCACATGCAGTGGGCGATGTCGTCGTTCGGATTGATGGCCAGCGCCCGCCTGAATTCCGTTTCCGCTTCCGCCAATTGCCCCCGGCGAAGAAAGACCAGCCCTTTCGCGGAGTAGGCCTCCGAGATCCATGGATCCGCCGCGAGGGCGCGGTCGCACGACTGGAGCGCCTGCGAAACCCATCGGTCCTCGTCGGTCTCCCATTCGCGGTCGATTCGTGCCATGCACGCACTGGCCAGCCCCGCTTGCGCAGGGGCATACGTACTGTCGATACTCAGAGCGCGCCGAAAGGCCTCGATCGCCAGCAGATTGTCGGTGCTGTTGAAACGGTAGAAGAGCGCCTTGCCCTGGAGGTGGAGCCGGTAGGCGTCGGCTCGCACGCCGGTCGGGCTGGAGACGCCGCCCGGATGCGCCGGGAGCTTGCGGCGAAGGGCCCGTGCCACCCGCTCGGAGACAAGTTCCTGGATGTGAACCAGGTCCTTCTCATCGACGTCGTAGTTGTGCGCCCACAGGCAGAATCCGGTCCCTACCTCCAGCAACTGCACGGCGATACGGTACTGCGAATTGTGCCGCTTGATGGTGCCCTGCAGGACCGTTTCGACGTTCAGCTCGCGTCCGATCTGCAGCGCGTCCTTCCCCGATTCGCGGAATCGCTCCGCGGCGGTGAGGGAGATCACCAGGAGCCCCCTGAGCCGCGACAGGCGTGTGATGATCTCTGCGGTCAGTCCTCGACTGAGGTGACCACCGCCGCCATCCTCATCATCAAAGGTCAGGACGGCGATCGACCGGTGCCCCGCGCGCGTGCGCGGCGCGTGGCGAACGGCCGGCTCGCTCAGGGCACGGGCCAGCGCCTCTCCATCGGCGAGTCGTTGTCCCTCGCGCTTCTCGAGGCACTTGAAGACGATGTTCTCCAGGTCGCCCGGGAAGTCTGGGACGAGCGAGCGCAATGGCACCGGACTATCGCTCAGCACGGAGGCCATGGTCTGAACGGCGGTCTGCCGGCGGAACGGATGATGGCCCGTCGCGAGTTCGTACAGGGTGACGCCGAGCGCAAACATGTCGCTGGCCGGGGTGGAGCGTCCCTCGAGGATCTGCTCCGGCGCCATATACCCGATCGTCCCGGCAATCTGTCCTGGCGAGGTCAGCGCTTGACCCGTCGTGGTGCTCTCATCAGGCAGTAACAGCCGGTCTCGGGTGATCGCCGCCAGGCCGAAATCCAGGAGCGTGACGTGACCGCTCTGGCCCACCATGATGTTCGAGGGCTTCAGATCCCGGTGCACGATGCCGCGCTGGTGGGCCTCGCGCAGGGCGTCCGCGAGCTGCCGGATGATCGTCCGCAAGGCGTCGGGTTCGACCCGGCCGCCGCGAAGGCGATCCGCCAGGTTCTGGCCTTCGACCAGCTGCATCACGATGTAGAGGTCCGTCTCGGTGCGGCCGACCTCGTGGATCGTGCAGATGTTCGGGTGAGCGAGCGCGGCGGCGGCACGCGCTTCGCGGAGAAAGCGCTCACGGAGATCCGAGCGCGCCGCCAGGTCCGGGTGGAGGAATTTTATCGCGACGGGCCGCCGGAGATCGGTGTCGAGGGCATGGTAGACCACACCCATACCCCCGGCGCCGATCTGGCCCAGGATGCGGTAGTGCGAGAAGGTGGCGCCCACCATTGTCAACAGAGCCCCATGATCGTTCAATCGCTCAGGGCGCTGATACTAGCACGCGCCAACGCGCCCGCCCAAGTAAGCAGACGGCCCGTTCTCAGACCCAAGCCCGGGCACGGACCCAAGCCCCCTGGGCACGGGGAATCGCTTACTACGGGCCATGGCCCTCACTTGCTGGAAACGGAGCGAGGGGGCGCAAGCCGTCTTGGCGGCTCGCGCTCAGTGGTCCCGCCACACTGTGAGGCCGTCGGATCGACCTCCTTGCGTGGTCAACCGAGCCGGGCGGCATGTGTTCGGCCGTGTGCCATCGGCTTAGACGCTCTCCTGAATCCCCTCGCTCGTGGCCTTTCCTCGCTCGAACGCTCAGAAGCAACACGGAAGAAACACAGCGCGTCCGCGGCAGAACAGCCGAAACACTGAAGACGATAGCAACTGTCTTGAAAGTCAAGCGGGCACCTCCGCGCTCTGCTGCCACGTGGTGCTCGTCCGCATCATGGCGTTGAGGATCGTGAGGAGCTTGCGCATGCACGCGATGAG
>JACDBQ010000264.1 GCA_013694845.1 Acidobacteriota bacterium | reverse complement strand
ACCTCGACGTCGCGTTCCCGATCGGCGTCTTCACCACCGTCACCGGGGTGTCGGGATCGGGCAAGTCCAGCCTGGTGAGCCAGTCTCTGGTCGAGCTCGTGGGGGAGCGACTCGGGCAACCGGTGCCCGACGACGAGGAGGAGGTTGAGCAACTCGAGCGGTCGGCGCTCCCGACTGGTTCCGGCAGAATCGTGTCCGGATTGGAATTCGTCCGCCGGCTCGTTCGCGTCGATCAGAAACCGATCGGCCGCACACCACGATCCAATCTCGCCACTTATACGGGACTCTTCGATCACGTGCGCAGGCTGTTCGCTGCGACGAAGATGGCGCGTGCGCGGCGCTACGACGCGGGACGGTTCTCGTTCAACGTAGCCAAAGGACGCTGCGAAACGTGCCTCGGCGAGGGGTTCGTCATGGTGGAGCTTCTCTTTCTCCCGAGCGTCTACGCCCCGTGCCCGACCTGCCATGGCTCACGCTACAACCCGAAAACCCTGGAGGTCGAGTACCGGGGCGAGAACATCGCCGCCGTGTTGAACCTCACCGTCGATGCGGCGTGGACGTTCTTCGAAGACGAGCCGCCTGTGCGCCGGGCACTCGAGGTCCTGCGGCAGGTGGGTGTGGGCTACCTGCGGCTCGGCCAGCCCGCGACCGAGCTGTCGGGCGGCGAGGCGCAGCGGGTGAAGCTCGCGACCGAACTTCAGCGAGCGCAGCGCGGCAATACGCTCTACATCCTCGACGAACCCACCACGGGACTTCATCCGTCGGACGTGGAGAAGCTGATGACGCAGCTCGATGGACTCGTCGACGCCGGCAACACGGTCGTGGTGGTCGAGCACGACATGCGAGTCGTGGCCGGCAGTGACTGGATCATCGATGTCGGGCCCGGCGCCGGTGAAGAAGGAGGCGCCATCGTCGTCGAGGGCCCGCCTGCTCACCTCGCCACGAACGCGGCGAGTCGCACCAGCCCGTACTTGCGACGCTACTTGCGAGACTGACCGAGTGTCCGCCCGCGCCGGGAGCATGCCACAATTGCGGCGTGCGAGCCCTCAGGACGATCCGCGTCACGCGCTACGTGACCCCGCTGCGTGAGGGCGGTTCGCTGCCCGCGATCGTCGAAGCTGACGACGACGGCTTGTACGTGTTGAAGTTTAGCGGCGCCGGCCAGGGGGCCAAGGGGCTGATTGCCGAACTGGTGTCGGGTGAGATCGGGCGGGCGCTCGACTTGCCGGTCCCCGAGCTCGTGTTCGCCGAGCTCGACGCCGACCTGGCGAGAACCGAGCCGGACCCTGAGATCCACGCGTTGATCTACGACAGCGCCGGTCTGAACCTGGCGCTCGACTATCTGCCGGGCTCGGTGACGTTCGATCCGGGCGCCCACCCGCTGGATCCAGGGCTGGCCTCGCGCATCGTCTGGTTCGATGCCTACTCCACAAATGTCGACCGGACGGTGCGTAACACGAACATGCTGATGTGGCATCGCCAGCTGTGGCTGATCGATCACGGCGCGACATTGTATTTTCATCACACGCCGGGGTGGGAGGTGCAGCCGGCCCGGGCGCGCGACCCCTTTGCCTTGATCAAGGACCACGTGCTCCGGCCCCATCGGCGCGCTGCCGCAGCGCAGCCGCTTCCGCTGGCTGGTCTCGCCCAAGAGCACAACCATCCAGGTGTCGCCGGTCCACACGGGCTGCACGCACGACCCGGCGGCCGCACTCGACCGCTTACTCTCGACGCTGGTTACGCGGTCCGCGTCTTCGTAGGACGTAGGACGTAGGACGGGCGACGGGCGACGGGCGACACGACGGCGGGCTCCTCGAACTCGGTCCCGCGGGGATCTGCCGCTACTTTTTCGCGGCGATCTGATCGCGGAGGCGCTGTTCCTGCTCCCTCAGCTCTGGCGTGAACTCGGCACCGAAATCCTCCGCCTCGAATATCGGCCGGATCTCGATCTCGGAATCGCCTTCGAGGGGATTTGGACAGCGCTTCACCCACTCGATCGCCTCGTCCATCGACTTGACCTTCCAGACCCAGTAGCCCGCGATCAGCTCCTTCGTTTCAGCGAAGGGACCATCGACCACGGTGCGATTCTTCCCGGCGAACTTCACGCGCACTCCCTTGGCACTGGGGTGCAGACCGTCGCCGTCTAGCATCACACCAGCCTCGACGAGCTCTTCATTGAAGGCACCCATCTCGGCCAGGAGCTTCTCGTTGGGCATTGCTCCAGCTTCGGTGTTCTTGTCAGATTTGATCAGGACCATTACTCGCATGTTGTATCTCCTTCTAGATAGTGGTCGAACGGGAGCCGCAGTCATCGACATCGAACCCGTTCCGAGGTCGGCCTAGTCTGCCCGCAGAGCTTGAATCACGTCGACGCGCGAGGCGCGCGACGCCGGCATGAGCGACGCGAGAATCGCCGCAGCTACGAGGACCACCGCGGCCGCGAGCAAGGGGAGAGGTCCCGGTAGGCGCAGGTCCACGATGTAGCCGCCGACCACGCGGGCCAGCAGGAGGCCCCCCAGCGTGCCAACCACGATGCCGGCCCCGGCGATCACGGCGCCTTCCTTCACGACCCGCGCGAGAAGATGCCGCGGTGCGGAACCCACCGCCAGGCGGATGCCGAACTCGCGCGTTCGCGCGCTCACCGAGAATGCCAGGACCCCTGCCACGCCCACGACGGCGATCATCAGCGCGACTCCCGCGAACCCTCCGAATACGAGGGCATTCAACCGGTCCGGCGCGAGCACTTCGGCGCGAATGTCGTCGAGGGTGGCGGCCTGCTCGACCGGCTGGTCGGACGAGAGCTCCCGAATGATCTTGGTGATGGCTGGCACGAGCGGGTAGGGATCCGTTTTCGCGTGAACGAACAGACGGCCGCCACCGATTTCCTGCTCGAACGGGTGGTACACGCTGAGTGCCGGCCCCGCCACGACATTCTCGTCGTCCAGGTCGGCGGCTATGCCGATGATGCGGCGCGGCTCGGTCCGCACACCAATGAACTTCATGACCGGATCGGTCCAGATCAAGCGGCGGTTCAACGCGTCCTGCGTCGGGAACATGCGCTTCGCGAGGCTGTGACTGACGATGACGACCGGCTCGGCGTCGCGGCGATCCGCGTCACTGAAGTCCCGGCCGGCGAGGAGCGGCACACCGAGCGATGCAAAGAATCCGGGAGACACCGTGCGGAAGCGGGCGCGCGGGTCCTCCTCACCATCCGCTTTCGCGTAGCCTTCTGCGGAGAACTGGAAGCCGGGGCCGAACGCTCCCGCGTCGCGCCAGGGCACGATCGTCCCGACCGCGACCCGTTCGACGCCGGGGAGCTGCGCGATCCGCCGGATGGCCTCCTTGTAGAGTACGGCCACCTGTTCGGGCGAACGTTCGTAGGACAGGATCGGTACGTTCAACGCGAGCACATTGTGGGTGTTGAAGCCGGTATGCGCGCGCTGCAGGGCGAAGAGAGTCGTCAGCAGCATTCCGGCGCCGGCAAGCAGTACGAACGACGCTGCGATCTGGGTCACGGCGAAGAGGCGCAGGCGGCGGTTGGTCCCGGAGGTAATGCGGAAACTCCCGCTCGACAAGCCGAAGCCGTTGGCAGCGTCGGCGGAAGGCAGCCGGGGAACATACGCGAGCAGCACGGCGGCCGTCATGGCCAACCCGACGCCGACCCACATCACGCTGGAGTCCACCGCGACGTCCAGCGCGCGCACGGAAAAACGCGCGGCGTATCGCGCCAGGACGGCGACCATGGGCTGCGCGATGACCACGCCGAGAATGGCCCCCGCGCCGCACAGCACGATGCTCTCCGCCAGAAGCGTTCGACGCAGGGCGACGGCGGTCGCGCCGAGCGCTGCCCTGATTGCCAGTTCTCCCTCGCGCCTGACCGAACGGGCGAGGATCAGGTTCGCGACGTTCGAACACGCGATGATGAAGACCAGGGCCGAGGCCGCCAGCAGCACCAGCAGAACGGTTCTCGCCGGCGACGCGATCTGCTCCCGCAGGCGGGTCGCGTCGATCCTGAAATCCGCCTTCGCGGGATAGGCCTCCGCATGCTCGGCGATGATCGCGCCGTGGACGGCCCGCAGCTCGGTGCGAGCGGACTCGAGGTCCACGCCTGGCGCGAGCCGGCCGAACACCTCGGTCATGCGATGCACGCGCCCGTCGATCATGGTCGCATCGAGGTGATGCGGGCTGGTGACGACGTTCGCGACGATCTCCGTTTGCGCCGGGTAGGGAATCGACGGCTCGAGGACGCCGACGATCGTCGCCGTGCGGTCACCGAGCCTCACCGCCCGTCCGATCACCGTGGGGTCGCTCGCGAGCGTCGCGGTCCAGAACCGGTGGGTCAGTACCGCGGCCCCCGCCGCCTGCGGGCCATCGTCCGCAGGACCGAGCAGCCTGCCGAGTATGGGGCGCAGGCCCATGACCTCGAAGTACGAGCCGCCGACGACCCCCGCGCGAACGACCCGCGGCTCCCCAAGGCCCACCATGGTGAACTCGATGGTCGAGAAGTCGCCGAAGGCGCTGAGCGTCTTGACCCGTCCCTGCAGATCCCGAAGCTCGGGGACGGAGAATGCGGCGTTCTCGACCTCGATGCCGCGGGCGCTCTGCCGGAGGTAGACGAGACGATCCTCGTCCCGATTGACCAGCGGACGCAGCAGCACGCCGTCGACCACGCTGAAGATGGCGGCGTTGGCGCCGATCCCCAGGGCGAGTGTGAGGACCACCGTGATGGTCAGCCCCTTCACCCGTGCGAGTGATCTCAGGGCGAAGCGGAAATCAGTGATGAGACTCATGAACTTCCTCCCACAGAGTAGTCGGAGAGAGTTTCAGGATTTCGACAATCAGGCGGGAAAATTCGCCTGCGGAGACCCGGTGGTCACGCGGGTCGCCGTTCCTCTCGAGGGTGGCCGTCTGCGGGTCGGATTCTGTTCGAGGAATTGCGGACCGTGGCCACGAGGCACGCCCCGCAGACGTCGAGTCCTAGAAGACGACGTTCACCACGTTCGAGCAGGCCGCGGGCTGGGTCGTGCTGCAGACCTGATTCCAACACCACCATCGGGAACAACGTCGATGTCATCGAGAACCTCGTCCCCAGCTCGGGGAGCGCCGCCGCAGCACGGTGGCGAGGGCATCCCGGTAGTCGATACTTGCCGGGAGCAACGCCTCAGTAGACGTCCAGCCCCGCAACCCTTTGATGGAGCTTCAGATGAACGGGCCCGCGCGTCGTCCGGTTTTCACTATCGAGCACAAGACTGCCAACCGTTGCGCCATCGTGACGGCTGGCGAGAAACGCCGACACGATGTCCGGCCGGCGCGCGTTCGACGGGAGCGTGAGCCGCCGTCCGTTCTGCCCTCGGTTGACCCGTGCCCCACGCGAACTGAGGTCAACGATCTGATCTGTATCCTGCGCGACCACCGCGGCCGCCAGGGCCGCGACTACAAAGAACAATGTAAGGATTCGGCGCACAACCTCTCCTGGAGGCGGACCCGTGGACGTTTCTCGATCTGGAAATGAATCGGCAATGCCGGGTCAGAGGGCTCCGACCCGGGAGCACAGAGCCTAGCCGACGACGGCGAGGGAAGCAAACGCGCTGGCCGGTCCACTAGCGGGCGCTGCCGAAGACGAACCCGATCGAGCGCTCGACCGGGTTGAAGGCCGTGCCATAGAAGGGCGAGGTCGTATTCGTCTGAATGTCGCGCTCCGCGGACGCACCAAGTGCGTTGAAAACCTTGAGGCCGGCGCGGAACCGGTACTTTCGGAATTGCCACGGACGCGCGATCGCGAAGTCAAGCGTGCTGACCGCGGGGAGCCGGCCGGCGCGGCTCCGTGCGCCAACGAAATCCTGGAACTCGTCGACAGCTGACCAGGGGAACCCGGACCGCAACTCCAACACCGGCGCAAATTCCCACTTGCCCGGAAGCCCGATCATCCCACGGAGCAGCAACCGGTGCCTGACATCCGTCGGCGTCAGGTTGTGCTCGTTCGCCCGCACGATCGGATTCCGGAAATTGCCATAGAACTGGTCGTAGTTGTTCAGATCCGCTGTCCCCCTGGCCCAGACGTACGAGACCGTCAGGTCCCGGCGCTCGCCGCCAAGCCAGCGGACAGTCGTTTCCATCTCTCTGTACCTGGATGCTCCGCTGCTCGACAATCGGAAGGCGCCGGCGGCCGCGTCGGGCGACAGGATGTACTCATGCGACCCTTTGCGGCCGAGAAACGCGAGCTTCAGGAGCAGCCGGCGACCGAATCGCTGGTCCCACTCCACGTTGCCGACGTAGGCTTCAGGGGTGTGCAGCGGCCCGTCGACCCGATTCGTCAGTGTGACCGGCGCACCGAGTGGCGTGCCGTCGGGCCCGTAGCGGGAAACGACGCGCGGCTCGAACGACGCAAACGCATCGACGTTGAGTGGTGTGCGCTGCACGAACTTGCCGTAACCGCCGCGAACGATGCCGCGCCCATCCGGTAAAACGGCGACCGCCGCGCCGGCTCGCGGCGACCAGTTGATGCGCTCGACCACGCCGTCCCGATCGAATCGCAGGCCGAACTCGAAGGTCACCCGTGAGTTCGGGCGCCACCGGTCCTGCCCGAAAACAGCGAACTCCGTCCCCTTGACCTGCTGCTGCGATGGGCCCCCGAAACCGATCCGCTCCGCGAGCGAGTTGTCGAGGCGACGGATCTCGACTGGGCGGCTGATGCTCTCGCCGGTGTATTCCGAGCGCTGAAGGTCTGTGCCGAACTTGAAGATGTGCTGCCCATGCCAGAGGTCCCGCGACAGGCTGACCGCCTCGACCCACTGAAAGCTCGTGACGTCACGATCCTGGTCGTTGAAGAAGCCGCCGCTCTGGCTCTCAGGGGCGTACACCATCGAGCTGAGGTTGTCGGTGTTCACGTCGATCTCGAATCGCCGCACCGAGACGGTGGTTTCGACGACCAGGTCGGGCCAGATCGCGAACCGATCGACACCGCCAAGCGAGAACCCGCTCTGGTTGAAGTCCGGGGTCGTCTCCTGCGGCCGGAAGGTGTTCATGGTGAGGTGTCGCACCTCGCGTGGGAACGTGATCAGCGCCGCGCCGACGACGTGCCGGGTGGACAGGACGCTGTCCACCCGCGAGAACGAGTCGAAGCTCCGCAAATCGACCTCGGGTTCCCCAGGAAGGCTCTTGACCGGGGTGGCCACATAGCGGAACTGCACGTCCTGCGCGAGAAATACCCGATCCTTCTTTATCGGCCCTCTGACCGACAGCCTGGGCTCGAAGCCGCGGATGCCGCGCAGCAGTCCGCGGAAGCGCGGCACCAGGTTGCCGGTCGAGAAATCCCAATCGTTGGTGCCGCCCCGCGTGCGGATCTGGGTCACGCTGGTCGAGAAACGCCCGTACTCCGCGGCGAAGGGATTCGCCAGGACTTCCACCGAGTCGACGCTCTGCGCCGGCAGATCGAGGTCGAACTCACCGCTGGACGGATCGATGAGGCTGGCGCTGCTAACCTGAAGAGCGCCTTGCGTCGGTTGGCCACCGCGGATGCGCAGCCGGCCGTTGGCGTCACGGACGACGCCGGGGAGCAGCGGCAGGAGGCTGCGGAAATCATCCCCTTCGAGCGGCGCGTTCTCGAACAGCGTGCCCGACAACATGTCGCTCGTCGAGACCGGTTGCACGCTGTCGGTCGGTGAGGGCGTCCCGGCGCGGACCTGGACACCTGGCAGCACGAACGCCAGCTTGGTGTCGAGTATGACGTTCGCCGTCTCGTTCGGCTTCACCACGAACACCGTAGAGTCGCGCGATACGAATCCCGGACGCGACGCGGTAATCGTGTATCGGCCCGGGGGAACGTCCGGAAACGTCACCTGCCCGGCGCCGTCGGTCACGGTCTTGGCAATGACGAGCTCGCCGTCCGCCTCGTGGAGCTCCACCTGGACGCCGGCCATGTGGACCGTGCCTTCGAGCGTCGTGATGGTGGCTACGACCCGTCCGGTCGTGGCGGTCTGACCCGACTGAAGACGTCGGGCAGCCGGCCCCGCCGGGCCAGTCAGGAGAGCTATTAGAGCCACGACGACGCAGTTGCCGCTGATACCCATGTGTCCTCGTCTCTCAGGGGAGCTTCCATCGGGCAACCGCTCGAACCCGATCAGCTTCCACCCGGCGCTGTGAGCGCATGGCGGCGTGGATATAGCACAAAACGGGCGAGCTGGCGTGAGAGCGTTGAAAGCTTACCGCAACTCTGTTGCGGCTCGCAGGGCCGGAGAGGCGGATCGATGCGGCCTTGCGCTGACGAGACAAAGATGGTGTGATCGGCCCCCGTGGAGGCGACCGATCAGATACACGAAACGGTGAGCCAGGTCTATCGTTCCGACTCCCGCCGCGTCCTGGCCACTCTCATCCGGTTGCTGGGAGACTTCGACGTGGCCGAGGAAGCCCTGCACGACGCCTTCCGGGCGGCACTGGAACAATGGCCGCGCGACGGCGTTCCGGCCAACCCGCGCGCCTGGCTCGTGTCGGCCGGACGCTTCAAGGCCATCGATGGGTTGCGCCGGCAAGCGCGGTTCGATCCGCTCGACGAAACCGGAGCGGCTGCCGAACTCGCCGTCGAGGACGCCGCCGCATGGGCCGACCCCGAAAGTGTCGAGGACGACCGGCTTCGGTTGATCTTCACCTGTTGCCATCCGGTGCTGCCGCCGGATGCACAGGTGGCCTTGACCATGCGGGAGGTCTGCGGCCTGACGACCGAGGAGATAGCCCAGGCTTTCCTGACCCCGGCGCCCACCCTCGCCCAACGCATCGTGCGGGCCAAGGCGAAGATCCGGGATGCGGAGCTCCCCTACCTGGTACCGGCCCCCTCAGAGCTCCCCGCCCGACTCGACGCGGTCCTGCGGGTCGTCTATCTCGTTTTCAACGAGGGTTACGCGCCGTCGTCGGGCGTCTCGGTGACCCGGCACGACGTCTCGGCCGAGGCGATCCGTCTCGGACGCCTCATCGTCGACCTCCTGCCCGAACCCGAAGCGGTCGGCCTGCTCGGGCTGATGTTGCTCCACGAGTCGCGCCGGACGGCACGAACGTCCCCAAGCGGTGAGGTCATCCTGCTCGACGAACAGGATCGCTCCCTCTGGAATCGCGGCCAGATCGCCGAAGGGGTCAGGCTCGTCGAGCAGGCGCTGTCGACGCGCCGCTTCGGCCAGTACACGATCCAGGCAGCCATCGCGGCCGTGCACGCGCAGGCCGCCGAGCCGGGAGCGACGGACTGGGCCGAGATCGTAGGGCTGTACGATGTTCTGGCCCGGATGGATCCGTCACCCGTCATCGAGTTGAACCGTGCCGTTGCGGTGGCGATGCGTGACGGTCCGGCCGCTGGACTGGCGATCGTCGACGGCATCCTCGATCGAGGGGACCTGAAGGAGTATCGGCTGGCACATGCCGCTCGTGCCGAATTCTGCCGGAAGTTGGGTCGGGCCGCCGACGCCCGCCTTTCATATGATCGCGCGCTCGCTCTCACGAAACAGGAGCCCGACCGAAGGCTGCTCGAGCGCCGGCTCGCGGAGCTGGACCGCGATGCAAAGCCGTAGCGCGACGGGGATCCGTGGCGCCGCGTTTCGGCCTGCCAGGCGCCGCTGTCGATTCGGGCAGGATCAGACCGACCAACAGGCGTGAAGGGTCACGCCACCGACCGCCCATGGAGATCCATGAAGTACTTGTGCCTTGTGTATTTGGAAAAAGAGAAATGGCACGCGGTGCCGGACCGGGAATGCGCCAGCTCCGGCGACAGGCTGAGGGACCGCGGCCTGCTGCTCGCCGCTGAACCACTGCACCCGGTCGAAACGGCCGCGACCGTCCGCGTGAGGAACGGCAAGGTGTCGGTCACCGATGGCCCCTTTGCCGAGACGAAGGAGCAGCTGGCCGGTTTCTACCTGGTCGAGGCCAGGGATTTGAACGAGGCGATCCAGATCGCGACCAAGATCCCGCCGGTGCGGGAGGGCAGCATCGAGGTCCGGCCGGTCAGGGAATTAGAACCGTAGGCGGCTACGCGGTAACTTGAGCGTTGGCGAACGTGATCTGCAGCACGCTGCCGCGTCCCGGCAGCGGGGTGATCTCGGCGCTGCCGCCGTTGGGCGCCGCCACCGCCCGGGCCAAGCGGAGCGCCAGTGCCGGAATCGAATCCGCGGGATTGTCCGCATC
>JACDBQ010000258.1 GCA_013694845.1 Acidobacteriota bacterium | reverse complement strand
GCCTTGAGCGTGACCAGGTAGGCCGGGTCTTTCGTATTGCGGCGGATCGGGATCGCACCGGTGACGTGACGATGGATCAGGCCGAGCGGGCCGCCGAACAGGTTGATGCCCGCGGCGATGACCGGGGGGCGTATGCCGTTGTCATCCAGCACCAGCGGTTCGACCAGATAGTCGAGGTGACTCTTGTGATTCGAAATGTAGATGGCGCGACCGGATGTGGTGGCCTGCCGGGCGACCTGCACGTTCTCATCGACCCGGTCGATCTTGCGGAGGATGGGATAGAGCGGATGTTTCAGCGCGCGGTAGATCGGATACCGCTGCGTCGTGCGCAGTTCGTCGAGATAGGCCTGAATGCGCTCGCGGGCCTGGAGCTCGGTCTGCCCGTTGCCGCCCCGCAGGTATCGCGCGACCTCTTCGCGCGCGAGTACTGCCTGGGTAATGTCGTCGAGCATCGATGCCGGACTATATCAGACATGGCAGGCCTGAAAGGCCCGCGCTACCTGTCTGGAAGGCCCGCGCTAGCTGTCTGGCAGGGCTGCGCTGCCGGTCTGCAGTTCGCGGCAGATGGCCTCGGTGAACTCGGTGGTTGTCGCCGTACCACCGAGATCACCCGTCCTCACGGTGCCGTTCACCAGGACGCGGTCGAGCGCCGCGCGGATCCTGGTGGCCGTGTCGCGTTCGTCGATGTGATCGAGCATCATCAGCCCGGACAATAGCAGGGCCGTGGGATTGGCCAGGTTCTTCAAGGCGATGTCCGGCGCGCTGCCGTGGACGGCCTCGAACACCGCCACCTCCTTGCCGTGATTCGCTCCCGGCACCACGCCGAGCCCGCCCACGAGACCGGCGCAGAGATCGGACACGATATCGCCGTAAAGATTGGGCAGCAGTAGTACGTCGAGCTTCTCCGGATGCATGACCAGGTGCATACAGGCAGCGTCGACGATCCGCTCGTCATAAGTGATGTCGGTGTATTCGCGCGCCACGTTGCGGGAGCACTCGAGGAAGAGCCCGTCGCTCAGCTTCATGATATTGGCCTTGTGGATGGCCGTCACGCGCTTGCGCCCGTAATTGCGCGCAAACTCGAACGCGAATCGCGCGATCTTGGTCGACGCCCGCTCCGTGATGATCTTGATCGATTCGACGACGCCCGGGATCACGACGTGCTCGAGCCCGGCATAGAGGTCCTCGGTATTTTCGCGGACGATGATCAGGTCGACGTCGGTGTAGCGACTCTGCACCCCCGGCAGATTACGGACCGGGCGCAGGTTGGAGTACAGGTCCAGCGCCTTGCGCAGGCCGACATTGACGCTGGTGAAACCCTGCCCGATCGGGGTCGTCACCGGCCCCTTCAACGCGACCTTGTTGCGTCTGATCGAGTCGAGCAGCGCCACCGGCAGCGTCTCGTTCGTTTTCTCGAAGGCGACGACCCCCGCATCGTGCCGCTCCCACTCGATCTCCAGTCCGGCGACGGTGAAGATACGAACAACCGCCTCGGAGACTTCCGGCCCGATGCCGTCGCCAGGAATGAGCGTGATGACGTGTTTCATGGTGTCTGTCCGGAATGCGCTCAGGCGCGTAGGGCCGCAAGCCTGGGCGCGAGCAGCATGGCAATCCGCTCGAGCAACTCGCGATCGTCAGCGGCGAAGGCCGCCGTTCTGTCGCTGTCGATGTCGAGCTCCCCGAGCACCGCTCCGTCCAGCATGATGGGAACGATGATCTCCGATCGCGTCTCGAGGCTGCACGCCAGGTAGCGTGGATCCGCATGGACATCGTCGACGATGATCGTCGTTTTCCCGGTCGCCGCCGCGCCGCAGATGCCGCGTCCCAGCGGAATCCGCGTGTGCGGGGAGGGCTTGCCGACGAACGGACCCAGGCACAGCTCGTTGCCCTCCAGCAGGTAGATGCCGGCCCAGGTGTAGTCGGGTAGATGCGTGGTCAGGAGTTGGACCGTTGCATCCATCGCCTTCCGGGTATCCGGTTCGCTCGTGACGGCGGCGGCGACGGCCTCGAGTGCCGCCTGGTGTCGATCGGTCATCAGTCTTTGAGCTCCCGGAACAACAATGCGAGTCCGCCGGCAACGGGTACGAGCTGCAGTAGCGCCGACACGGCATGCAGCCGGCCGAATGCCGCGCGGCGCGGGTCCCCTTCGGCCAGGGCCGATGGCGCCCCACCGGCTTCGATCCGGCTGCGCTCGATCCGTGGCGACAACAGGAAGCCGGAGTACAGCGCCGCGGCGAGCATGGCGAACGTAAGGCCGAGCCTGACGGAAAAATACGCCGGCCGCGGCCCGAGTGCGGCGCGCCACCCCAGCGATCCGATGATCGTGGCCCCGCACGCGTACTCGAGCAGGTGAAGCGCCGGAGGGCCTCACCGAAGATGGCGCCGGCCAGCACCCGTCCATCGCTAACTCCGCGCGCGGCGATCGTGTCGAAGATCGACGGTGCGGCGACAGCTCCCAGCGTGACCAGCCCGCCCACCCACAGCGCCGCCGCCACCAGCGCGGCGTAGCGCAGCGCGAGCATCCACTCATTATAATCACCACCTGCATGAGTCCGCAGACGCCCGCGCCTCGCATCGACTGGCTGCCGTGGAGCAGCGACGCGTTCGCCCGCGCCCAGACCGAGCGGAAACCGGTGCTGCTCTCGATCATCGCCCCGTGGTCGGGTAGCTGCCGCGAGATGGACCGCACGACCTATGACGACCCGGCGGTCATTGCCGAAGTCAGCCAACGCTTCATCCCGATTCGCGTGGACGCCGACCAGCGGCCCGATGTTGCCGACCGCTACGAGCTCGGGGGCCTCCCCACCACGGCCTTCCTCAGCGCGAACGGCGATTTACTTGGCGGTGGCACGTTCGTACCGGCGGACCGACTGCTGGCCGCGTTGGCGCGGGTGCTCGTCTCTCTCGCGCCCGAGGGCAGAGGCCACGCAACCGGCATCCCGCCGGGTCCTTCACCGGCCGGCGCAGGCGACGACGACAGCCGAATCATCGAATCAGTATTCCGCTTGTTTGACGACCAGAACGCCGGCTTCGGCGGAGCGCCGAAGTTCCCGCTCACGGCTCCCGTCTGGCTCGCGCTCGATCTCCATGCAGATCACGAATCGCCGGAAATGCTCGACCGCGCCGTCCGCACCCTCGACGCCATGGGCTGGGGACCGCTCTACGACGAAAAGGACGGCGGCTTCTTCCGGTGCTCGGCAGGCGCGGACTGGTCCGATCCGCAACCCGAGAAACTCCTCGCCACCCACGCGGCGCTGCTCGATCTCTATGTCCATGCGGGGACGGTGCTTGGCCACGAGCGCTGGTTCGCCCGAGCGGTCGATGTCGTTCACTACATCAACCGCGGCTTTGCTTCCTCGAACGGCGCCTGGCGGGTCTCGTCATGCGCCGGAGCGGGCCGGCAATTCTCGGACAGCAACGCACTGACGGTCTCCGCCATCCTCCACGCCGCGGCTGTGTTCCAGGACGAGGCGCTCGGCAAACGTGCCCTCGATGCCCTGGAACGTGTGCTGCTGTGCTCGTACAAGCCGGGCCAGGGCGTGGCGCGGAGCGCGGCAGGGGTGCGCGGCCTGTTGACCGACCAGGTTGCGATGGCCGCCGCTAACCTGGACGCGTGGGAAACGACCGGGAACGTCGTCTACCGCATGATGGCCGAGGAGTTGATCCATTACGCGTTGCGGACCATGTGGGACGAGGCGGAGGGCGGGTTCTTCGACCGGGATCAGGACGCTGTGCCGGACGATCCCTTTCGACACGTATCGCTCAAACCCTTCGTGCTCAACTGCGACGCCGCCGTCGTGCTGAGGCGGATGGCAGAGGCTATCAACGACGCGGTCCTGGCCCGACGCGCACGCGAAGCGCTCGAGGCGGTGGCCGGACGCGCCATCGCGTTCGGGCCGCTCGGCGCACAGTACTTGATCGCCCGACGCGCCGTTCTCCGGTGATAAACTTTCGTCTCTCGACATGACTTCCATTTCGATTCCCGCGCTTCAGAACGTCGCTACCCGGCTCCGCATCGATTCGATCCTCTCGACGACCGCCTCCGCGAGCGGGCATCCGACGACCTGCATGTCGGCGGCCGAGATCGTAGCCACCCTGTTTTTTTCGGAGATGCGCTTCGATCCGCAGGATCCGAGGAATCCGTACAGCGACCGGTTCGTGCTCTCGAAAGGGCACGCAGCGCCGATCCTGTATGCCGCGTGGGCGGAGGCG
>JACDBQ010000251.1 GCA_013694845.1 Acidobacteriota bacterium | reverse complement strand
CACGCGACCGGCTGCCATCGCGGTCTCCGCAGAGCAGATGACCCTCGGCGGTGTGGCCATGGGAAGCGCGGTCGCGGTTGACGACGATCTGCCCCTGATCGTGAAGGACGTCGAACTGATGCGCCGCTTGTATCGGTCAGGTGAGAGCGAGTACTTGATCGATGGCGAGAATTGCCGCCTGCGCGACGTGCAGGACCTCCTGATGGACGCCGGCCTCGGCATCAAGGCCTACGCGGTCATCGAACAGGGAAAGATCGGACAGATCCTCAGCGCGCGTCCCACCGATCGCCGACAGCTGATCGAAGAAGCGGCGGGTGTCACGAAATACAAGAGCCGACGCCGCCAGGCCGAACTGAAGCTCGAAGCCGCCCAGCAGAACCTGACCCGGGTCGACGACATCGTCTTCGAAGTCGAGAAGCAGCGCGGGACGCTGAAGCGGCAAGCCGCGAAGGCGCGTCGTTATCGGCGCTTGCGCGACGGGCTCCGTCGCTGGGAGAAGGTCCAGTTCGCCGATCGCTATCGAGCTCTTGGTGAATCGATCGCGTCCGCCCGGACGCGGCTGATCAACGCGAGAGAGCGTGAGGCTGCCGCGGCGGCCCACCTGGTCGAAGTCGAAGCATCGCTCGAGCGCCTGCGCCTGGAGTTGACCGAAGCGGACTCGACCACCACCGCCGCGCGTGAAACCGCTCACGCCCGTGAGCTCGAGATCGGCCGCCTCCAGCAGCAGATCGTGTTCGACAAACAGCAGGTGGAAACGCTGACGCGGACCGCGACAGAGATCGAGCAGGAAGTCCAGTCGCTCGAGGCCCGCCGCGAGCCGGCCCGGCTCGAGCTCGAGGCGCGCCGCGACGCCCAGTCCAAGGCTGTGGCCGAACGAACCGAAGCCGCGGCAACCATGAAAGCGGAGGACGGGGCCTATTCAGACCTTCAGCGCGGCATCGAGGGCCTCGAGTCTGATGTCGAAGCGGCCCGCAGCGAGGTGTTCGCAGCGGTGAATGCCGCGACGGCGCTCCGGCACGCGATGGAGCACGCGGCTTCCGCCCGGACCCGGATCACCGAGCACCTGAACAAGCTCGAGATCGAAAGCTCCGACCTGCGCGTCGAATCGGAGCGCGCGGCTCGGGAACGCTCGGCAGCCGAGGATGCGATGGCGCGCTCGCGCGACGCGATGGACTCGCTGCGCCTCGACCGCGCGATGCGCGAGTCGGAGCTCGCCGGCGCCCGCGCCGATCGCGACGAGCGTAGTCGCGACTATCGCACACGCGAGCACGAGCTCGCCGGGCTGCTCGGTCGATTGCACTCGCTCGAAGAGCTGGCTGCCGCACGGGCGGAATACGGTGATGCCGCGCGCCTCGTCCTGGCCGAATCGCAGGACGACGTCTCTCAGATGGGGTCGGTCGCCGATTTCCTGGAAGTCGAAACCGGCTACGAACGCGCCGTGGAAGCATGTCTCGGCGACATCCTCCAGCACGTCGTCGTTCCGACCCACGATCACGCGGAGGCCGGTCTGCACTTCGCCCGGACCAGGGAGGCAGGCAGGGTTGGTTTTCTGGTGGCATCCGCCGGAAACGCCTCGGTCGTGGGACCGTCCGCGCCCGGACTGATACCGGTTGCCCAGATCGCGCGCGTCACGGGGCCTGCGGACGAGGCCATTCGGGCGGCACTCGCGAACATGTGGATTGCGTCCTCGTACGCCGCCGCCCGGTCCGCCGCGTCAGCCGCCACGGCCCCTATCGCCACCTCCGAAGGCGACGTGTTCCGCGGCCTCCAGGTCGTGGAGGGAGGCGCGCGTGCGGAGGCGCGTGGCATCCTGACGACGAAGCGCGAGATCAAGGAGCTTCGACAACGCGGCGACGCAGAGCGTGGCGTGGTCGAGAGGCTTCGCGCCGATATCGCGCAGCTCGATGTCGTGATCGCGGGAGCCGAATCAGCAATCCTCTCGTTGCAGGGGGAGCTCCACCGGCAGGAAAAATCGGTCGTAGGTTACGAGCTGCAGATCACCGGCGCCCGCGAGGCGGCCGGTCGAATCGGACGCAAACAGGAACAGATTGCCACCGAGCGCCGTTCGTTGGACGAGGAGCGCAGGGTGCAGGAAGCGCGCCACGATGAGGCGCGGGAATCGATCGCGCGCATCGAAGGTGAGCAGCGGACGGCCGACGAACAGCTCAACACGGCGCAGCGCCAGCTGTTCGAGGCCCGCGAAGCCATGCAGGCCCAAGGCGCCAGGACGGCCGAAGCCAAGGCGGCGCACGCGGCCCTGGTGGAGCGGGCGAGCGGGCTGGCAATCGAGATCCACCGGCTGGCGGAAGCGGCCAGCGAGCTCGAGCACCGGGTCGAGCGTCGGCGCGAGGACCTCCAGCGCGCGGACACACGCCGCAAGGAGCTCGGCGAATCGATCGTCGCCTCGGAGGTTCGCCTCGATGCCGACCTGAGAACCTTCGACGAGCTCCGGGTGCAGGTGCGGATCGCCGACGAACTGTCACAGTCGCTCCGGGCGACCTTCGAGCAGCAGGAACTGATCATCCGCGACGCCCGGCGAACGCTCGAGGGGGTCCGCGCTGAAGTGGCGCGCTTCGACGTCGAGCGCGCGACAGCCGAAGCGGACCTGACGCACCTGGCCTCCTCGTGTATCGAGACTGTCCAGGCGACCCTGGACGAGGTGGCCGCCGAAGTCGATCAACTCGAACGGGAAGGGCTGCTCGCGAGCCCGAAACCGGTCGACGATGCTCCAGAAGCCGCCGAAGTGGAAGATGACGGCGTCGGCGGCGCGGGCGCGCTCGAAACGCAGCCGGCGGAAACAGGGACCATGACGCCCGACGAGATGGTGGCCGACCTGCGCGCAAAGATCGACAGGATGGGCGCCGTGAACATGATGGCGATCGATCAGTTCGATGATCTCGAGTCGCGTCACACCTTCCTCACCGCGCAGCGAAAGGATCTCGTCGACGCGATCGCTGCCACCGGCGAGGCCATCAAGAAAATCGACAACACGACGAAGGAACGGTTCCGCGAGGCCTTCGCCGTCATAAATCAGAACTTCGAAGGGACCTTCACCACCCTGTTCGGGGGTGGCAAGGCGGGGCTGATCCTGCTCGACGAGAACGATCAACTCGAGAGCGGCATCGACATCATCGCGCAACCGCCGGGCAAGCGGCTCCAGAGCGTGCAACTGCTCTCGGGCGGTGAGAAAGCCCTTACCGCGATGGCGCTGATGTTCGCCATCTTCAAATACCGTCCCAGCCCGTTCTGCCTCCTCGACGAGATCGACGCACCGCTCGATGACGCGAACATTGGTCGATTTGTCGAGATGCTCCAGGGGATGCAGGACCACACTCAGTTCATCCTGATCACGCACAACCGGAAGACGATGGAGATTGCGAATCGTCTGTATGGCGTGACGATGGAGGAGCCCGGGGTCTCCAAGCTGATCTCGGTGCAACTCAACTGACCCGGGTGGAGTGAGGCCCGTGAATGAGCCGAAGTCGGCCAAGTATCACCGTCTGAAAAGGCGCGCAGGCGTGGTGTCGCTCGCCACCAGCGTCGGATTAGTGGCCGGGTTCCTGTGGCTCCGCCCCTCGCTGCCCATAGCCGTCTACGTGCTGCTGCTGGCGGTCGTGAACGAGGGGATCGCACTGCCCGCGGCGTTCTACCGCGGTTTCGTCCTGGAACGTCGCTACGAGCTGTCGTCGGAGCCGGTCTCCGCGTGGTTCAGGGACCACGCGAAAGCCTTCGGGCTCGCGACCGGGTTCGCACTCGTGGCCGCGGAGGTGGTCTACGCGCTCATTGCGTGGCTACCCGAGTGGTGGTGGCTTGCGACGGCGTTCATCGGGGCAGGCGTGACGGTTCTTCTCGCGAAGCTCGCACCCATCGTTCTGCTACCGCTGTTCTACCGGTTCACGCTGCTCGACCGCCCGGCCCTGACGACCCGGCTGCTCGCGCTGTCGCAACGCGCCGGAGTTCCGGTGCTCGGAGTCTACGAGTGGGGGTTGGGGGACAGAACACGCCGGGCGAATGCCGCGCTGGTGGGTTCTGGCGCGACTCGGCGCATCCTCCTGTCCGACACGCTGCTCGCGGAATACAGCGAGGACGAGATCGAGGTGATCCTGGCGCACGAGCTTGCGCACCACATCCACGGCGATATACCGAAGGGAATCGCGCTGGAGCTCGCGGTCCTGCTCGCCGCATGCTACTTCGCCGGCGCTGCAGTCGATAGGTTGTGGGCGCCGCTCGGACTGCGCGGCCCTGCCGACGTCGCCGGGCTTCCACTCCTGCTGCTGGTGGGCGGCGCGGTGACGCTTACCGCCACGCCCATGATGAACGCGTTCTCGCGCCGACACGAACGCAAGGCCGACCAGTTCGCCCTTGCGCTCACGGATCAGCGCGATGCATTCGTCAGTGCAATGCGACGGCTGGGTGCGCAGAATCTGGCGGAGGAGAGCCCGTCGCGCGCCGCGGTGTGGCTGTTCCACACACATCCGCCGGTCGACGAGCGCATCGCGGCGGCACGCACAGTGGCAGGATAAACAGGGGCTGGATTGGCGATCGCATCATACGCACATCCCATGCGGCGTCAGCGGGGTGCTGCAGGCGCCGGCGGCGCCATCGTCCGGCGCAGGTGCTGAATCCACTGCAGGGTCAACATGGCGCCGTCCGACCGGATGTGGGCATCCCGCCCTCGATGGAGAAGAATCCTCCCATCGGGCGCGACGCCGACGGGCGAGGCTCCTTCGAGCGAGAGCCGGCGGCTGGCCTGGCCTTTCGCGTCGCCGGCCTCGGACACCGGCACCACCATCAACTCCGCGTCGTGCTCAAAGAGCAGCGCCTTGCCGTCCGATGACCAGAACGGGTGGATCCCTCCCCCGGTCGAGACCACGCTGTGCCTCCCGCTGTCCAGCCGGATCACGTTGATCTCCCACCGCCCGCTCTCATCGGTCTGGTAGGCGAGAAGGCGGCCGTCGGGTGAAAGCGCCGGTGCGATCTCATCGAAGGTGGACGCGCGCAGCAGCGGTCCAGGTGTCGTCTCGCCAGAGCGCAGCACACCGATGTCTGCCTTGGTGGTCCCGCCGCTCTCGACGAAGGCCAGCGTGCCGTTGCTCGAGACGGATGAGGGGAACACGTGGCGCTCCTCGCGGGCGAGGATCCGTCTCTCGTCTCCCCCGGTGGCTGGACGCGCCCAGATCTCGAATGCGCCAGCCCGCCGTGACGCATAGAACACCTCGGATCCGTCGGCGCTCCAGACGGGGCGTACGCTCGGGGACGAATAGGTCAGCCGGGTGCTCGTTCCACGATCCAGGCTGGCGGTCCAGACTTCCGAGGATGCTTCGGTCACCACACCCGCCACGCTGCGCCCGTCAGGCGATAACCTGGCTTCGCGGAGCATTGGCAGGGTGGTCGACGCGGCCTCCGCAAGATCCCAGGTCCACGCTGGCGGTGACGGGGTCGCGGGGTAGGCCCAATGAATGTCGACGTCGAAAAAGGCCCCTGACGACGATCCGGCGATATGGGGAGCCAGCACCTGCTGCTGGATCACCTGATCGGCGCCCGCGACTACCTGCCGCAGTGCATCGTATGCAACGGCGTGGACGGCGCCGTCCCTCGTGAACGCGATGTACTCGCCGCCTACGAAAGCGCCGATCTCTGTTCGTTCGACGATCGTTCGCCATGGAGCGCGCAAAGCACCCCTGGTGTACGGGAGCAGGGCCAGTCGCCCCGGGACGTCCGCCGCGGGCGTGGTCAGGACCGTGAAGATCACCGCGTCGCCCCCTGGTGAAGCGGCGGGGAACGCATGCGCGATCTCACCCCGGCCGGCGATCGGGGTGGTCAGCGCTTCAGGAACTCCTCCGTGCTCGCTGACCTTCATGAGGCCGCCGGCGGCGGAACCCGCGAACACGATCCGACCATCGGGCATCCAGGCGGCGCCGAGCGGCTGAGAGGCTTCAGTCAGCGTCAGGGGTGAACCGCCGCGCAGGAACACCTTCTTCACCTTTCCGTCCGCAAAGAACCCCAGCCACAGTTCATCAGGCGAGAAGAATGGCGCCGCCGCGCCCTGGGTGCCGGCGATCTCTCGCTCCTGAAACGTTTCCAGTTCCCGGATGAACAGCTGACACCGATCATTCCCGCATGCGGACCATGCCACTCGAGACCCCGACGGCGAGACGGCCAGCGCCGGCGCGCGCCGGTCGAATTCACGCCCGGGTTGCAGGTCGATTGCAATCTTCACGATCGGTGGCACGAACGGCTTCTGAACGGTGGCGAACCAGAGCGCACTGATGGCAGCCACAACGCTGACAGCGGCGATGCTCCACGGCAGAAGCTCCTTGATGATGGACGGATCGACCGGCTCGTCCTTTGCCGCCGAGGCGGCAGGGATCGGCGATGCGTCAGTCGCGCCCGGAGCAACCTCCGACACCGGTGAGACGAACCGGTAGCCGCGCCGATGGACCGTCTGGATATAGGTCGGGGCCTGCGAATCGTCCCCTATGGCCTGGCGAAGGTAACTGACGGCCTCGGCCAGCGACGTATCGGTAACGAACGCCTCCTTCCAGACCGTGTCGGTGAGCTCCTGCCGGGGCACGACGTCACCCGCCCGGCCGATGAGGATCTCGAGCACCCCCAGCACTCGGGGCGGCAGCGGGACCTCCAGGTTGTCGCGACGGAGCAGCCGCCTGTTGGGATCGAAGACGAAAGGGCCGAAAGTCAGCTCGGGACGGCGAGCCCGGGTGGTCGTAACCGGGGGCGTAGTATCGAGCGGCATTCTGGAATGGAGCGAAATTCGAATGCTATCGCGCCTTAAGAAGAACTTAAACAATTCTTGGGGCCGCTTGACGGCTCGTTCAAGACACCGGGCGCCCTTCCGGCCACACTCGGCCCCATGTCACTTCTCGCCACCAAATCCATCGAACAGATCAAGGACGAACAGCTTGGACGCGAAGGCGCCGGAGGGTTGCAACGCGTGCTCGGCGCAGGGCAGCTCATCATGCTTGGCGTCGGCGCAATCATCGGCACGGGGATCTTCGTGCTCACCGGTCAGGCCGCGGCGGCCAACGCAGGCCCGGCGATCGTCATCTCGATGGTCCTGGCCGGCCTGACCAGCGTACTGGCGGCGCTCTGCTACTCCGAGTTCGCCGCCAGCGTGCCGGTCTCCGGGTCGGCCTACACCTACGCCTACGCCACCCTCGGCGAATTCGTCGCGTGGGTCATCGGTTGGGACCTGATCCTCGAGTACGCCCTCGGCGCCGCGACCGTGGCGGTGGGGTGGTCGGGCAACCTCATGACCCTGCTCGGGCAACTGGGAATCCCTTTCCCGGCGGCGCTGAGCGCGGCTCCGGGGACCCTGGTGAATGCTGCCGGCGCGGATCCAGTCACCGCCGTCTTCAACCTGCCCGCGGTGCTCATCACCCTGGCGGTGACCGCGCTGCTGATATTCGGCGTGCGGGAGTCGGCGGCGGTGAATTCCGTGGTGGTCGTCATCAAGGTTGTGGTCGTGCTGATCGTGATCGGCGCCGGTGCGATGTTCATCGACCCGGCCAACTGGCGTCCATTCATCCCGGAGAACACCGGCGTGTTCGGCGAGTACGGGTGGAGCGGCATCCTGCGCGGAGCCGGTGTCATTTTCTTCGCCTACATCGGCTTCGACGCGGTCTCGACCTCGGCGCAGGAAGCAAAGAATCCTCAGCGGGACATGCCGATCGGCATTCTGTGGTCGCTCGCCATATGCACGACCCTCTATGTGCTCGTGTCAGGCGTGATGGTCGGCCTGGTCCCCTACAAGGCGATGCTGAACGAACCCGCTCCGCTGGTGATCGCGATCCAGGCGGCGGCCGACAGGGCATCAGGCACGTCGTGGGAAGGAGCGATGGCGTTGGTGAAGATCCTCGTCACCGTGGGGGCGCTCGCCGGCCTCAGTTCGGTCATGGTCGTGATGATGCTCGCTCAGCCGAGGATCTTTCTTGCGATGTCCCGCGATGGACTGCTGCCGACATGGGCCGGCAAGGTCCACCCGCGGTACCACACGCCGCACATATCGACACTCGTGACCGGCGGGGTGGTGGCGGTCGCGGCGGGCCTGACCCCGATCGGCACGCTGGGGAACCTGGTGAGTATCGGCACGTTGATGGCGTTCGTGATCGTGTCGCTCGGCATCATCGTGATGCGGCGCACACGGCCCGATCTTCCACGTCCCTTCCGGATGCCGATGGTACCGCTGCTCCCGCTGCTCTCGGCGGCCGTGAGCTTCGTCCTGATGGTCAGCCTGCCGTGGAGCACCTGGGAACGACTGATCCTCTGGATGGTGATCGGGATCGGGTTCTATTTCCTGTATGGCTATAGACACAGTCGACTGAGGA
>JACDBQ010000239.1 GCA_013694845.1 Acidobacteriota bacterium | reverse complement strand
TATGCGGATGGTGCCGTGCTGCCGTTCTACATCTTGCATCAAGTCGCCGTCGCCACGGCCGGAGCGTTCGTCGTCGAGTGGAGCGCGGGAGTTGCGGTGAAGTTCGTCGTCATCAGCAGCGTGGCCTTCACCACGACGATGCTGGCACACGAGTTCCTGGTGCGGAGGAGCAGATTGCTGCGCGTGCTGTTTGGACTGAAGGCCGATGCGAAGACGCGAGCGTTCAGTCGAGACACACCGGCGATCACGGTTCCTGACGGCGGATGGGAAGCACGGAGCGCAACATGAGTCGCTCGACGTTGCGAAGCTGAGGAGACCTAGCATGCTCGCCTGGCGCAATCTCGTCCATGACAAGATTCGATTGGCGGTGACGGTGACTGGCATCGTCTTCGCTGTCGTCCTCATCGTCGTCGAGCTGGGCTTGTTCATCGGCTTCACCACGACGACCTCGAGCCTGATCGACCAGTCCGGCGCCGACCTGTGGATCTCCGCGCGGAACGTGCCGTTTATCGAGCAGGGCACCCCCTTTTCCGAGCGCAAGCTTTCGACGGTCATGGCGACGCCTGGCGTTGCCGCCGCCAGCAAGTACGTCCTGCGGTTCGCAGAATGGAAGCGCCCTGACGGAGGGCAGGATAGCGTCCTGGTCGTCGGCTTCGATTTGCAGACGCGGCTGGGCGCGCCGTGGAACATCATTGCGGGGCAGGTCGACGATCTCCGTCAGCCCGATGCGGTCTTCATCGACGACATCTATCGCGAACGGTTGGGCGCCGCTCGCGTGGGTCAGGTGGTAGAGGTTCAGGGCCGGCGCGCAAGAATCGCCGGCTTCACGCAAGGCATCCGCGCGTTCACGACCTCGCCCTACGTCTTCACCAGGTTCAAGGCGGCTCAGAACTACACCGTGCTGCGCGAGGACGAGACGGTCTACTTGCTCGTCAAGGCGAAACCCAACGTCGATGTCGAGGGGCTGCGCCGGCGGCTCGCCGCGCGGCTGCCCAGCATCGATGTCATGACCACTGCGGAGTTCAGTCGGAGGACACGCCTGTTCTGGATGTTCACGACCGGCGCGGGCCTTGCGGTGCTGTTAGCTGCAGTCCTCGGATTGGTGGTGGGCATCGTCATCGTCGCACAGACGATCTACGCGACAACGGTCGACCACATTCGCGAGTACGCGACATTGAAAGCCATCGGGGCGAGCAACTGGTATCTCTACAAAGTGATCGTGCTGCAGGCAGTCATCAGCGCGCTCATCGGGTACGCGCTCGGCATCGTTATCGCCGTACTCGTCATCCGTGGCAGCAAGGAAAGCGGCGCGGCAATCCTGCTACCGCCGGGAATGGTCGCGGGCATGCTGGTGCTGACGCTCGTGATGTGCGTGAGCGCCGCGATCTTCTCCATCCGGAAGGTAACGCGCCTCGATCCCGCGCTGGTGTTCAAGGGGTGAGGACGTGAGCGACTCCGCGATTCGCGTACGAGATGTGTCGAAGACGTTCGCGCAGGGCGCGGCCGCCGTGCGTGCTCTGGCCGGCGTCGATCTCGACATCGACTGCGGGGAGCTGATGCTGCTGATGGGCCCCTCGGGCAGCGGCAAGACCACGCTCCTGTCGATCATGGGCTGCATGCTGCGCCCGTGCAGGGGCAGCGTCAGCATCCTCGGCGAGGAGGTGACAGGCCTCAGCGAACGCGACCTGCCGCGCGTGCGGCGCGATTGGATCGGGTTCGTCTTCCAGGGATTCAACCTGTTCCCGACGCTGACCGCCGTCGACAACGTCGGCCTGGCGTTCGATCTCCGGGGCCTGCCCAGGCGCCAGGCCAGCCGCCGAGCCACGGAGCTCCTCGAGCAGGTCGATCTCGGGGACAAGCGGGACGCCTTCCCCGCTGATTTGAGCGGTGGCCAGAAGCAACGGGTGGCGATCGCCCGCGCCATCGCCGGCGACCCCTGGGTCGTTCTCGCCGACGAGCCGACCGCATCTCTCGATACGCGAAGCGGCCGCGTTGTGATGAAGCTGCTCAGGGGTCTCGCCCACGATCGCGGCCGGGCCATCGTCATCGTGACCCATGACAATCGGCTGCTTGAGTATGCCGACCGGATCGTGCAGATCGAGGACGGCTCTATCGTGTCGGACTCGGCATCCGCGGGCGGGGCCGGAGAGAGGAGTGTCCATTCATGAAACGCTCGTTACTTGTCGCTGGCATCGCCCTGCTGCTCATCGCGGCAGTCAATGTCTTTCTCTCCGGGGGCGACCCTCAGGCTCCGGCGGTCATCCCGGAAGCTGCCGGCGCGGACGCGTCCAACATGACCGCAGGTCCGGGACTGGTGGAACCGCTGTCCGAGGAGATTCGGGTGAGCGCGCAGATTGGCGGCAGGCTCACGGCTGTCCTCGTCGACGAGGGCGACCGCGTGACCGCAGGTCAGGTGCTGGCGGTGATCGAGAATACCGACTTCGTCGCGCGCGTGGCGGCGGCGCGTGCGGAGCTCGGGCAGAAACGGGCGGAGCTGCGCCGCATCATCAACGGTGCGCGACCGCAGGAGCGGCTGGAGGCGGCGGCCGCCGTCGCCGAGGCAGACGCCGTGATGCAGAACGCCAAGGGCGAGCAGCAGCGGCGTCACCAGCTGATACGCGAAGGGGTCGTGTCGCGTGCGGAAGCGGACGATGCGGATCGCGCCGCCCGGGTGGCGCAGGCCCGCCTCGATGCCGCACGCCACCGCGCCGCCCTGATCGAGTCCGACGCACGTGAGGAGGATCGTGCGCGGGCCGAATCGGACGTCAGCCTCGCGCGTGCGCGCCTGGAGGAGGCGCAGGCACTGCACGAGAAGACCGTCATCCGCGCGCCTATCGACGGCATCGTGCTGCGACGCCACCGAAAGACCGGCGAAAGTGTCTCGACGCTGTTCGACTCGCCCGTGGCGACCGTGGCCGACGACCACGTTCGTCGTGTCCGGGTCGACGTCGATGAAACCGACGTCGCCAGAGTGGCCGTCGGCCAGCCTGCCTACGTCGTCGCCGATGCCTTCGGCGACCGCCGTTTCCCGGGCCGAGTGATCCGGGTGGGCCAGCTCCTCGGCCGCAAGAACCTGCGCACGGACGAACCCACGGAGCACGTCGATACGAAGATATTGGAAACCCTCATCGAGCTCGAGGGTGGTCGCGAGCTGCCCCTCGGGTTGCGCGTGCAAGCCTTCATCATCCACCGTTGACCCCCGCGACCGCTCGTCTGACCGCAGGGTGTTAAACTCTTGCTCGACAACTCCTGCGGTTTCGCAACGTGCGGCTTTTTTTCGTCCTGATACTCGCGAGCGCGCTCCAGCCCAGCCCTGTTGACGCGCAACCGCCGAATCCGAACAACGTGTTCGGCAAGTACGAACAGGCCTTCTGGCAGGAACGCGACGGTCTGCCGCAGAACTCCGTGCTCTCGATCGAGATGACACGCGACGGCTACATTTGGATCGGCACGTACGAAGGCGCTGCCCGCTTCGATGGCGCACGCTTCTCGCTCTTCAAGTCGAGTGACACGGTTGGCATCGGCAACTCGCTCATCTACGATCTGCTCGAAACGCGCGACGGCACCCTGTGGCTGGCCACGTATGGCGGCGGCATCTCAAAGTACGCGGACGGCCGCTTCACCCAATACACCAAGCGCGAGGGACTCTCCAGCGACTTCACGAGCACGCTCTTCGAAGACCGCGCCGGAATACTGTGGATTGGCACGGACGGCGGCGGGGTGAGCAGCTTCCACGACGGCCGCTTCACGTCGTACACCACGAAGGACGGGCTGCCGAGCGATCAAGTCCGCGGCTTCGCCGACGACGGTGAAGGTGGACTGCTTGCCGCGACGAGCGCCGGCATCGGCCGGATCTCCAAGGGCCGTGTCATCAGATACGAAGGATCCGTTGAGATCGCCACCGCTGATCTCCACACCATGGCGCGGACTCGTGACGGTGCACTCTGGGTGTCGCGACGGCCGAGCGGTCTTTTTCGCACGACTGCTCAGGGCACGATCCGGTTCGGTCAGGATGAAGGGCTGACCGCCAGCTTCATCGAAACGATCTTCGAGGATCGCGATGGCGACGTCTGGCTCGGTTCGTCAGCTGGTCTCTTCCGCTATGCGGCAGGCCGGTTCGAGCGGTACGGCTCCGAAGGCGGCCTGCCGGCCGAACGTGT
>JACDBQ010000221.1 GCA_013694845.1 Acidobacteriota bacterium | reverse complement strand
GAGGAGGAAGGCTGGGGTACGGAAGACCTCGATGCGCTCGGAACCCCGCACCCGCACCCCGCCCATCAGCGTATCGGTTGAGCTACCTTCATAGTCGATTTCAATCGGGCGCCTCCTGGCACGAGCCAGTTTCGCACGGACATTCTGTATCATTCGCCGATGCACAAGAACCCCTATGGCGAGGACCTCGGCAGTCAGGACCCGTACGTGGCGCTGGGGGAGACACCCCAACGGATCCAGACGATGGTCGATGGCTGGACTGATGCGCAATTCGAGCGCAGCTATGCCGCCGGCAAATGGAGCGCCCGGAAGATCCTGGTCCACCTCGCCCAGACGGAACTGGCCCTCAGCACACGCGCCCGGTATGCGTTGACGGAGCAGGGCTACAAGGCCCAGTCCTTCGACCAGGACCAATGGCTTCCGCTCGATGAAGCGACCAACTCCCGCACCGCGCTCAATGCGTACGTGGCCCTGCGTGCGCTCAACCTGGGCATGTGGCGACGGTTGACCGACGCTCAGAAGAACCGCACCTTCTGGCATCCGGACTTCGGCGACGTGAGCGCCGGATGGATTGCGGCGCAGATGGCCGGGCACGACATCCATCACCTGAAACACTTCGAACAGATTACGGGCTGATGACCAGGGTGTGAGGACAGCCCGAGGACGACACTCGAACCCCGCAGGAGAATCTCAGCCTGATGGCGTCGCTCCTGCGGAGTCCGGGGGCGGGTTCGGGCCCAGTTTAGAATCCGGGGCGCAGAGAGAACTGCCAGATCCAGCCGCGGTTGCGATTCATCGGCTTCACGTAATCGATCTCGACGATAGCGAATCCGAAGGCGTTGGCGCGGATCGCTGCGCCGATGCTGGTCACCGGTTCGCGATCGCCATCGGCGAAGCCGGGCCGGGAACCGCGGCCCCAGGCGACGCCGGCATCACCGAACAGGGCGAGCTCCACCGGGAGTGGCCCGTAAAAATTCTTACCCCCGAAGAGCGACCACAGCGGCACCCGCACTTCGGCGTTGGCAAGAGCAATCTTGCTGCCGATCAGCCGATCGAAGGCGGGGCAGGAACCATTTGCCTGGATGCCGCACTCCCCCGCCTCGAACGACCCGGGATCGTAGCCCCGTACCAACCCGGAGTACCCGAGATACAGCGTCGGCAGCCGCTCGCTTTCGGCATCGCCGCCGTAGCGCCCGTAGTAGAGGCCGCGCAGGGCGAACGTCACCGGACGGAATGGCATGACGTAGGTGCGCGCGTCCGCGAGCAGCCCCGAGTAGCCCAACGATCCGGCGCTCTGTGAGAACTCGAGGCGGTAGCGGCTCCCACGGATCGGGCTGGTGGCGCCGAAGATCGACGTGTCATAGATCAGCGCGGCCGATGCCTGGCCCAGATTCAGATCGTCGAAGGAGGCCAGCGCCTCGTCCTGCTCGTCGATCAACTGCCCGGTGGCAAGTGAGTAGGTGCGCGACCGCAGGTCCTGCTTGAGGCCGATCTGACGGAAGCCCCCGGTCACCTCGGCGCGTAACGCCCGGCTGAATGGGTACCCGACGACGCCCGAGAGCGAGCGGTCGGTCTGCAGGATGCGGTACTCGTTTTCGACGTAGACGTCCCCCTGCGGGGTGGTGACGACGCCAGCCTCGTAGCCCCGCGACACGTAAGGGGTCTGATCCAGGCCGATGCCGTAGTTCCACCTGTGCGCGCGGTTCAGATAAAACAGGCTGCCGCCCGCTTCGTCAAACCGGCTGGTCACCTGGGCCGAGACGCCGACGGTGTGATTGCCCAGCATGTCGCTGAAGAGGAACGACACGCCGCCGGCAGCATAGGCGCCGAACGGATCCGCGCCCACGGCGACTGTCGGTTGACCCGCGAAGTCGAGCGAGAGCTTCGGGCGATAGGGCTCCTCCTCTGCTTTCTGCTGTTCCGGCGGTAGTGAAGCCGTCGCACTCGCAAGTGCCGCCGCGACCGCGCCCTGGGCCGACGTGCGTGGGGGCAGCACGGCCGGATTGCCGGGCAGGTCCACCAGCGCGGTGCCAGTCAGCTGGGTCTCGGTCTCGAGCGCATACACGTTGTAACCATCGTCTTCATAGGCACTGAAGATGATGCGGCCGCCGGCGGCGGACATGGCGGGACTCAGCTCGGTGATCCCACTGACCCCGGTCACGAGGTTCGTCAGCTGGGTCGGCTCGCCGCCCGCGACGGCCAGCCGATACACGTTGGTGATCCCTTCGCGGTCGGAGAGGAAGAACAGCGCGCGGCCGTCACGCGACCACTGCGGACCGATGTTCTTCGCCCCTTCGAAGCCCCCGGCGTTGCGGACCTCACCGCTCTGCACGTCGATCACGGCGATGCGCGGCTGCCCGATGTCCAGCGTGTCGAGCTTGGTGGTAAAACGATCGGTGGCAAACGCGATCTGCGTGCCGTCGGGAGAGAACGCGGGGTCCAGTTCGGCGAACGCGTCGTTGGTCAGCCGCCTGGTCGCGCCGGAGCCGACCTCGATGACAAACAAATCGTTCAAGCCGCCGACAAGGCCGGAGAACGCGATGCGGTTGCCATCCTGCGACCACGTGGGGTTCAGCACTTCGTCGACCCCTTGGATCCGGATTTCGCGTTCTTTTCGGCCGGTGTCGACATTGAAGATGGCGAGCACCGGCTCCCCCTTGGCGATCGCCGGCACGACGAAACGTTTGCCGGTCGGGTCCCACGCGCCGGCGGAGCCGAGGAACTGCAGACTCTCGAAGTGCGCGTCGGTCGCGGTGTCGGTGATCTTCCGGATGACCTTACCGGTTGCGGTATCGGCCAGAAAGAGATCGATCGAGAAGAGGTCCCGCTCCGAGAAGAACATGAACTTCGAGCCGTCCGGGCTCAGCTCGGGGCTGACGTTCAATTTCGGACCCTTGTCGCTCTGATTTACCAGAACGGGCCTGGCATTGCGTCCGGCCAGGGTTGTGGATTCGGCCACGGGCCGATAGGCCGCAAACTCCGCCTCGTGCCACAGCCTGGTCAACTCTTTGGTGTCGACGCCGAGCACGGCCTGCACCGCCTCTTCGTAGTCGCGTGCCACCGCTCCGGCGCGCAGCAGCGATCCGACCGCGTTGTCACCATATTTACCCGCGACAAAGGCCCAGAACGCGTGACCGTAGCGATAGGGGAAATACCGGGGATCATCGAGGTCATCGACGGCGGGCAGCCGCTCGCGCCGTGCGGCGTCCCGCATCCACATCGCCGTGTGCGGATCGACCGGCCCGATCGACAGGTACTCGGCCATGCCTTCGATGAACCATAACGGCAGCGCCAGCGCGCCGGCGCGGTTCGAGCTCACGTTGGTGCCGGTGATGTCGTACTGAAACGCATGGACCAATTCATGGCCCAACACATGGTCGGTGGCCGCGAGCGGACCGGCGAGCGGCAGGACGATCCGGCGCTTGTAGGCCTCGGTGACACCGCCCGTTCCTTCGCCGATTGCACCCTGGATCGTGTTCGTCTCACGGAAGTGCGGGCCGCTGGCGTACAGGATCAGGGGCTGACGCCCCCGCAGCTCGTGCACGAGCAGCCGGGACAACCGCCCGTACCATCGCTCGGCCATACGGGCGGCCATGCGCGCGGCGGGCTCTTCCTCCGGGTAGTAATAGACGTCGAAGTGTTCGGTTTTGAGGACCTTGAAGTCGAACTGGTGATACTGGACCTTGTTCTGCCCGAAGTAATCCCCTTGCGCGGCCGCGACGGCGGGTGCCGCGAGAACTGCCGCGAACATCAGCGCTGCCAGACGGATTCGAATGCTCATGCTGCCTGCCTCTGACAAGTCTCGGCCGGCCTCCATGGAGTACACACCCACGTCGCCGGGCCCTGCAATTGTCCTACGCGTTGGACGCTGCGTTGGATTCGCCTGTCCCGGCTGCAACGCTTGTACCGCGCGGTCGCCGGTTTTTGCTAGACTGCGCCCACAAACCGATGCGCGCGCTCTACGTCATCCTTCCGGTTCTCTGCATCCTGGCCATCGCCTATCGCTATTACAGCGCGTTCATTGCGGCGCGGATCATGTCGCTGGACGACTCGCGTGTGACCCCCGCGCATGTCCGGAACGATGGCCACAACTACCATCCCACCCATCGCCTCGTGCTCTTCGGGCACCATTTCGCCGCCATCACCGGCGCGGGACCGCTCATCGGCCCGGTACTGGCGGCCCAGTTCGGATTTGCCCCCGGGCTCATCTGGCTCGTCGGCGGCGTTTGCGTCGCAGGTGCGGTCCACGACTTCATGATCCTGTGGGCGTCCACCCGCCGGGGGGGGCGCTCGCTCGCCCAGATCGCGCGGTCGGAAATCGGCCCGGTGGCGGGCGTCATGGCGGCGGTCGCGATCCTGTTCATCATCGTGATTGCGCTGGCTGGCCTGGGCCTGGCGGTCGTCAATGCGTTGCAGGAGAGCGCCTGGGGCACTTTCACGATCGGCGTGTCGATACCCCTGGCGCTCTTCATGGGCCTGTACATGTATCGCTTCCGGAAGGGCCGGGTCGCCGAAGCGACGATCATCGGCGTGATCGGGCTTTTCCTCGCAGTCATCCTGGGCAAGCCGATCGCGGCCTCGTCGATCGGTCACTGGTTCGTGCTCTCGCGGGAGCAGCTGATCGTCGCCATGGCGGCCTATGGATTCGTGGCCTCGGTGCTGCCGGTCTGGATGCTGCTCTGCCCCCGGGATTACCTCAGTTCGTTCATGAAAATCGGCACGATCGCCTTCCTCGTCGTGGCGGTCGTGATCGTCAATCCGGTCCTGCACATGCCCGCCTTCTCGCAGTTCACCGGGGGTGGCGGGCCGATCATCCCCGGGCCGCTCTTCCCGTTCGCGTTCATCACCATCGCCTGTGGCGCCATTTCGGGGTTCCACGCGCTCATCGCCTCGGGCACGACGCCGAAGATGCTGATCCGCGAGTCGGACATCCCGATGATCAGCTACGGAGCGATGGTGATCGAGGGCATCGTGGCGATGATGGCCTTGATCGCCGCCTGCGCGCTGTTCCCGAACGATTATTTCGCGATCAGCACCGCGAAGACGCACCCGATGTCGGCGTTCTTCGTCCAGCACTCGGTACAGCTTCAGGATCTGACGCGCGGTTCGGGCGAGGCCAATCTGGTCGGTCGTCCTGGGGGATCCGTGGTGTTGGCCGTTGGCATGGCCTCGATCTTCAGTGGAATCCCGATCTTCAAAAATGGCAACATGATGGCCTACTGGTATCACTTCGCCATCATGTTCGAGGCGCTGTTCATCCTGACGACTATTGAC
>JACDBQ010000143.1 GCA_013694845.1 Acidobacteriota bacterium | reverse complement strand
CCATGCTGCCTGAGGTTCCTTTCGCCTCCACGTCCTCTTGAACGTGCGGAGCGGGCGCGGAGGTGCGTCGATCCAGCGCCCGGGCGCTTGCCGGGTCCGGTGATATGGAAGGTGCGCGAGGTCGCTGGACCTACCTCACGTTCGCTGTGAACATGTCGATGTGATACCGCAGCCTGCCGTCTGCACCTCGCCGGAGAACGGCGAGGTAATCCACGGTCATGCCTTGCGTTCCTGCGCGACCGAGCGTCGATCGGCCGAGCACCCACGGTTCGGCCGCGCTTCCGCCGACGTCAACAATCTCGAGCGTCCACGTCGCGCCCGTGGCGACCTGAGAAAAGTACGTGCGAACCTGCTCCGTCCCGTTGTAGCGCCGGCCCCCACCCAGAATCCGCGCATCCTCTGTGTAATAGCGGGCCGCGTTTGCGGGTTGATCGCGAAACGCCGACATCATCTCGGCGTGAAGAGCCTCGACCTCGCCTCGAAGACCTGTCGAGGGCGTCTGGCGCGCGGCTTCCGGCATGGTCTGCGCCGTCGGCGCTGCTGCCGGCGGGATGCCGGCGATTCGATTCACGATCGCGGTCAGAAGATTGGTGGCCGAGGGCGGGCTCGAATTGGACAGCACGACAACCGTGTACCCGCCCGCGGGCTCGAACCGGAACTCCGCGTTGACACCGGGCCCGCCTCCGCCGTTGCCCAGGAACCGGTGCCGGCCCGCGATCTGTTCACGCAGGGCGAATCCCCACTTCGGATCTTCGGCAAACGTGCCGTCAAGGACGTACTGCGTCATCTTCGGATTGAGCAGGCGTCCGGAACCGAGGGCGCGTGCGAACCGGAATAGATCGGCTGCCGTGGAATATCCGCCCCCGGCCGGATTCCCGGTGCGCGGTCCCGCCCAAGGGGAACCCATGCTTGGCGCCGCGCCGCGCCCTGCTCCGGCTGACGCGACCGGCAAGGCGATGTTCTCTGTGCGATCCCTGCCGCGGTAAAAGCCGCTCGCGACCATGCCGGCGGGCCGGTAGATGTGATCGTTGACGTATGCCGAGTACGTCTTGCCGGAGACGACCTCAATCACACGGCCGAGGACGACGTACCCTCCGTTGCTGTACATCTGTCGCGTACCCGGTTCGAATGCGAGAGGCTCTTCGCCGACGATCTTCGTCATTGCCGCGACGCTGACGTCGCCGAAGTCCGCGCGCATGAACTGAGCCACGCCGCTCCGGTGCGTCAGGAGCTGACGGATGGAAGTCCGGCCGGCTGCGTCCTTGTTCGGGTAGTCGGGCAAGTGTTTGATCAGCGTGTCATCCAGCCCGAGCCGGCCCTGCCCAGTGAGTTGGGCAATGCCGATCGCTGTGAACGTCTTGTTAACGGATCCCAGATTGAAGCGCGTGGCGTCGGTATTCGGTCGGGCCCCAGCCGGGTCCGCGAGGCCGAACGCCATCTCGGTTTCGATCATGTCATCGCGGCCAATCAGCGCCACCCCCGAGAATCCGGCAGCCTCGAGGGCGAGCCAGGCCTTCCAGTCTGCCGGACGATGCTGGGCCGCACCGGACGGATGCAGCGCGATCAGTGACGCGACGGCCACGGCCGCTCTCGTGACAAGATTCGAGATTCTCACTTCGGTTGCTCCCTCTGCCGATGGCGAATAGACGAGAGCCACTTTCGCGTCTTGTGTTGCAGCGCGTCGGTTCCGCTCGTCTCCGGGTGTGCGGCTCCATCGCGCATCGCCGGAACCGCCGCCGCCCGCATGCATCGAGACGCAAAGGTAGACTGTTCCCGCTGCTTCGCCTGGCGTCACAGACGATGTTTCAGTCAGCCGCATCGCGCCGACGCTGTGGTGCCAATAGTGCACATCGTTGGCACGTGAGTCCGCATGCGATGGACGCATGCTATCGGGGAGCTACTTCGAATGAAAGACGCGTTGTGGAGTAGGGCTGTGACGGTCCGGGATCGGCGCGCCGCCGACGCCATGTGCCGCCCCTTCCAGCGGCATCTGGTCCTCTCGCTGATTGGGCGCGACGCGAGCATCTCGGAGCTCGTGGCGGACAGCGGGCTGTCGATGCGGGCGCTGCACTACCAGGTTGTCCGCCTCGTGAAACTGGGACTGCTGAAGATCGCGTCGCGCACGAGACGCGGCGGGCGACCGATCAAGCGCTACACCGCGGCGGCCGAGGTGTTCTTCGTGCCGGAATCGCTGTTGACGTGGCGTCCGGGCGCGGTCCTCGAGCGTGAGCTGCGGGATGCGCTTGGCCGCGCCCATGCCGACGGCGTGCTGTTCTACCGCGACAGTGCGGGCGGGATGTCGATGCGGGATGTGCGGACGGCTCCTGTGGACAAGCGGATTGTCACAGACATCTGGCAGATCCTAAATCTCGACGAGCACGAAGCGAAGCAGTTGGCCGCGGAGATCAAAAAGCTCGTGGAACACGTGAAGACGAGACCTCCGCATCGGCGCCAGAAGAAGTACCTGGTCCGCTGCGCGCTCCTCCTCAGAACTGGTGACGATCTGTTCTTGCCGTAGCCGCCCTGACTTTTGCTACTTGACGGAAAGTCGGCACATAACGGAGGGGAGCTGACCGTCCGCCTCGGCGACGATCGGCTCGCGGACGAGACGGCGTGTTGGAACGGGCCACGTCACTCGTTTCTGAGTACGGCGGCCGGCTGCAGCCGCATAGCACGGAACGCCGGCACCGCGCAGGCGATGACCGCCACGCCGAACAGCAACGTTCCGGCGGTCGCATGCGCCAACGGTTCCAGCGCGCCGACGCCGAACAGCAGGCTCGACATCAAGTGCGTGTCGCCACGGCCACTGCCAGCCCGACGGCTATGCCGAATCTGACGACCGTCATGCCCTGGCCAATGACGAGACGAGCCACGTCCGTCTGGCTGCCGCCGAGCGCCATGCGAACGTCTCCACCGGCACCGCTTCGCCTATGCGCGGCACCGCCTGCCCGGCCCGCTCGGCCACCTTCGTCCGCAGCTTGGCGTGTGGTACAAACGCACCGTGGTAGCGATGCAGATGACGCCGCGGCGGCGGAATGACACGGGCCAGCCGGTCGGTCAGTTTCCAGCGGCGTCAGCCGGATCTGCGTCGTCCCGTCCACGCTCGGCTTCGTCAGCACGTAGATCAGATGCTCAGCATCGCCGGCCTCGCTGAGCCGCTCCGAGGCCCAGCACGGCCGCGCGCAGTAGCGCAGCAGCCGCTCCAGTGCCTGCCGGGTCGCTGCCCTCGATACGCACCGAGGCGTCCACGGAGAAGCCGCCGCCGTGAATCCCTTTGCGCATATCGTGTGCGGCGGTCTCATCCAGCCAGCCCTGTCCTGAGCGCCCGTCGAAGGGCGCGGCGGCTATAGGCTGCGAGCACCCGCCGACGAACCTGTGCGCCAGGATCGATCCTCGGCCGCTCGCGCATAGTGGAGCGAACTTAGCGAACTTTCGCTACCGAACATCACGAAGTTGGCGAAGTTTGTGACCCCCCGATTCGATCCTCTCTTCACAAAGGCTGTGGTGAACCCGGTCACCTCACCGCCGGCAATATCTCCTCCGGCACGAACTCGCGCTGCGCCCTGAACAGCACGCTGTCGGCATAATTGCCGCCGGTGAAAGCGATCAGAAGGTCGAGGTCGGGTATCCCGATATAAGCCTGCCCGCCGTTGCCGCCCGCGAAGTAAGCGTGCAGCTTGCGGCCCTTATAGTCGTAGGCGACCGAGTTCCAGAGATAACCATAGGTCTGGCGTGGACTGAGATTGCGCAAAGCTGCGGTCGAATTGCGCGCCCATTCGGGGCTGACGATCTGCCACCCCTCCCACTTGCCGTCATTCAAATAGAGCTGCGTGAGCTTCATGAAATCGCGGGTCGTGAAATCGTGGCCGCCGCCGCCATAGGCCTCGCCAGTCGGCTGCAGGAACAAATGATAGCGGCCCATTTTCATCGGCTTGGCGACGAGCCGGTAGAACATCTCTGGCAGCGGCTCGCCCGCGATCTTCTCGAGCATCCCGCCGGCCAGGTTCGGCTTGCCGCTGCAATAGACGATCTTCTCGCCCGAGTTCCAAGCCATCGGCACGTTCAGCATGTAACGATACCAGTCCGGCTCTTCCGGCTGCTGCTGGAACACGTCTTCATCGCCAGGCCGGTCGCCGGAATCGTCGCAGTCGAACCCCGCGGTCATCGAGATGAGATGCTCGAGCGTGATCGCTCTCTTGCGCTGGTCGAGGTCGGCCGGAACCGCTCCAAGCATCGTCTCGTAGAGCGGCGTGTCCAGGCGGATTGAAACGCCCGACTGCATCGCCGCGCCGATCAGCACGTTGGTCCAGCTCTTCGACGCCGACCTTGTGTCGTGCGGCATGTCGCGGCCGTGCCCGTGGAAATATTCCTCGAGCACCAGCTTGCCGTTCCGCGCGATCAGCACGCTGTGGATCTGCGAGCTGCTGATGCCGTCCATCGGCATGTCGATCAGCATCTGGACGAACTTCTCGATCGCTGCCCGGTCGATCCCCTCCTTCCCGAGCGTCGAGACCGGCCAGCCGTCATCGAGCTGCACCGGCGGCGAATATCGGTAGCGCTCGGGAGTCTTGGCGCGCGGATAGAAGGGACTGCTGGCGGTAGTGTCACGCTCGAAGCCGAAGCTCCGCCCGTAGAGCGGAAACCTCAACCGGTCGCTCCCGGCATCGCGCGTCCCGGTCGCGATCACAGTCTCCTCTTTCTGGCCGCGGCGCGTGCCGACCAACCGGACGGCATCGCCTTCCTCCTCGATCCGTGAGACGCCGAGGAAGATGCCCTGGTTGCGCTCGGGGTTGCGGAGATAGGTCGCGAGGCGGCCGTCGGCGCCGCGCGTGACCGGCAGGTAATAGGTCATGTGGTCGTCGCGTGGCCCGACATCGCCGGTCCATCGCCCGCGGCCGTCTGAGCGAAGGACAAGCGGCGTGGCGTAACGGGCGCCGCCTTCGACCGTCACCGGCTGAATCCATTGGCCTTCGATCGCCGTGCCGTTGCGAACGCCCCGGAATCTTCCTTTGCCGTCTGGTAGTTCGAAGCTGAAGCTCTTGCCCTGCTGCCGTACGGGAACGGCGAAGCCCGCGATGTCGGCAACAAGCCCGTCGCCGCGCTGCAGGATCATCAGCGTCCCGCGAAGGTCGGGACCGAAGCGTTTCTTGGCGACCCACAAGCCTTCGAGTGTCCGTGGAGCGGGCGTCTGCGCCGGAGCTGCGGTTGCCAGCACCGCCGCGCCCGCAAGGGCTACAAAAACACTCCTCATTCAGAACGTCCCTTCTTTGGGGCGGAGGTCGTGAGGGTAGTCCACAGCGGAGAAGCGGAATTTGAACGGCGGCGTATCCGTGTAGGTGCGCACGAGGCGTTCTGGTTCGGCGTATGGCAATGGGCGAAGCAGCGCGGCGCTGATCGCGCTGAAAATCGCCGCCGTGGCACCCAGGCCGAAGCCGACCGTGACGATGACCGTCAAGGCGAGGACCGGCGCGCGCAGCAGACTGCGCAGGCCGATGCGAAGATCCTGCACGCAATCCTGGAGGAGCAGCGTGCGTGGCATGACATTTTCCCTTTCATCGCATGACTCCCCTTGGACGCTGCTGGGAGGTATCCGTTGCATCAGATGCATCAGACGCAGCCGCCTCGGACCTTTGGCACCGCCGATGTTGGAGCCCGGGAGCGCGGCATTGGGAGCTGGATTACTCCGCTCTCATGGCCAGCATCGGACTCACTCGCAGTGCCCGCACCGCCGGCAGCAGCGAACCGGCGAACGTCATCAGGAAGGCCAGGCCGACGGCCGTGGCGATGGTGACGGGATCGCCGGGCGGCACGCCAAAGAGCAACGCGCTCATTCCCCGGCCGGCCGCGTAGGCGCTAGGGACGCCCAGCACGATACCGAGCGCGGTCAGACGGATCCCGTCTGTGACGATCATCCGAGCCACGCTCGACGGCTCCGCACCCAGCGCGAGGCGCACGCCGATTTCCTGCGATCGTTGTGACACGGTATAGGCGAGAAGCCCATGGATGCCGACGCCGGCGAGCAGGAGCGCGATGACGGCCAGCGTACCGAGAATCTGGAGCTGCGCGCGTCTGGTGGCGGTCTCTCCCGCGACGACATCGTCGAGGGTGCGCACGTCGGAGACGGGCTGTTCGGGATCAGACGCACGCACGATCCGGCGAACGGCTGGCACGAGCGTCATGCCCTGCCCGGAGTGGCGGATCACGAGATCCTTCGGGTCGTAGGCGGGGAAGGCACCTTCGGCGACCTGCGACGCCGGCAGATACATCTGCGGTTCGCTGGCTCGCTCCAGACCGCGCACCTTGATGTCACCCACCACACCCACGACGATCCGCAGCCGATTCGCGTACATGAACGACTTGCCGATGGGATGCTCGTCGGGCCAATATCGCCCGGTGAAAGACTCGCTGACGACGGCCACCCACACGCGATCGCCGGTGTCGCTGTCCTCGACGTCGCGCCCGCTGAGGATGGGAATGCCCAACGTGCTGAAGTACTGAGGCGTCACGAAGCGGCGGCTCACGATGTTGCTGCCGTCGCGCCGCACCTCCTGCCCTGGAATCTGGATGGCGCCGACGCCGCCGGTCATGAGCATCGGCAGACCGCTGATGTACGCGGCGCTTCGAACTCCCGGCAGGCTCCGTACTTCCCGCAGCACCTGATCGTGGAACGCACCGCGAGAGATCGGGCTGTCGTACTTCGGTCTCGGCAGCGCCGTTTGAACCGCGATCACATCCTGCGTGACGAATCCGGGGTCAACGCCCTGCACGCGCCACACCGCGCGGATCAGGAGGCCCGAGGCGATCAGCAGGATCACGGACATGGTGATCTCGACCGTGACCAGCACCGCGCGAAGGCGCCGCTTGTGCCCGCCGCCGGCCCGGTGTCCCTCGCGGAGCGCGGCGAACTCGGTCTGGCGTCCGGCACGAAGTGCGGGGAACAAGCCAAAGCCCAGGCCGGTCAGCACCGTGAACAGCGCCGCGACTCCGAACACACGCACGTCCAGAGCGGGCTGGTTGTCGATCGGCAGTGTCGGTGGTACGAGGCTGGAGAACAGCGGCACACCTACGGCGGCGACGAGCACAC
>JACDBQ010000202.1 GCA_013694845.1 Acidobacteriota bacterium | reverse complement strand
CGCAAAAAGCAGGTTCGCCACGTTGGCACAGGCGATCAGCAGCAGAAATCCGACAGCACCGGCCAATAGCAGGATGGCGGGTCGCACCGATCCGACCACCTCCTCGGTCAGCGAAAGAACGACGGTGCCGAACTGCATCGGCACCGGGTACAGCCCCTCGCGGGTCATGTCCCTCGCGATCCCGCTCAGCTCGTCTGACGCCTGGCGGACGGTGAAGCCAGGCTTGAGCCGTGCCGCCGCATACCATCCATGACTGCGATCGTTGTCGGCGGGGTCGAGCTGGAGCGGGGTCCAGAGTTGGGTGGGGGCCGAATTCTGAAAGTCGGTGGGCAGCACGAAGTCCCCAGGCATGATCCCGACCACCTCGAACGGACGGCCGTTCAGCACGATCGTCCGGCCGATCACCCGCGGATCCGCTGCGAAGCGCCTGGTCCACAGCCGATGGCCGAGGACCACGACGTCAGGACCGTTCGGCACATCCTCCCTCGGCGTGAACGTGCGTCCGACGCCAGCGTGCACTCCGAAGGTCGTGAACAGATTTGCCGTGACCTGGGCGAAAGGAAGGCGCTCGGGCTCACCATCGCCGGTGAGGTTGATCTGACCGTCGCTCCACGCCGCAATCTCGGCCAGCGTCCGACTGCGCCGGCGATAGTCGTTGACTTCCCCGGACGCCACCCAGGTCTTGTCGAATGCGGTCCACTTGCTCCAGATCATCACCGCGCGATCGGGCTGCTGCCACGGCAATGGCCGCAGGAGCACGGCGTTGACGACGCTGAAGATCGCCGTATTTGCCCCGATCCCCAGCCCAAGGGTGAGAACCGCAATGGTGGCAAAGCCAGGGTTGCGGCGGAGCGCCCGGGCGCCAAACCGAAGGTCAGCCCTGAGATCGTCGACGAAGCTGGAGGCCATGATCGTAATTAGACGGTGACGCCCAGGCCAGCGTTGAAGGGGACGAAGTAAAATCTGGGGCATGGAACAGGATCTCAGCGCGTTCCGTCCGACGCGCATCTGGAAGCGACTGACAGCGGAGCGGCGGCAGCGGGCGGCGGAAGTGTTCTGGTCAGACGAACAGTCGACTGAACAGCAGATCGAGGCCGTCGGTGCGATCGCGACGCACATGAAGTTCCGTACGAAGAGTGTCATCGGCCTTCCGGTCGAGCGGAAGGCGAAGTACCTGGCTGCCCTGCCGGGGATCTCGGACACGGTGGTGGCGCGCGCGCTCGTGAGTTACCACCTCGAGCATCAACGGCCGATGATGGCCGCCTTTCTCGATTCGCTCGGCATCGCGCACGAAGACGGCCTGATCAGCGAAGAGAACGTCACGGCGCCGGACGCTGACAAGGTTCGGGCCGCGGCAGCGGAGCTCACCGGCACGTTCCCGCCGGAGGACGTCGGGCTCTACTTCAGCACGCTCGTCTCTCAGGATCCGGAGACCTGGACGGCCCTGACATCCCTACCGGAGACGACCACCTAACGGCGGCCAGCAAGGATGCCCCGCATCTTCTGAGCATAGCGGAGTGACCTAAGATAGGCGCGATGGCTCCACTGGTCCTGTTGGTCGTCGCCCTCCTCGCGTCGCAATCGCAACCGCCCGTGGCGCTCGAGTCGAAGGTTCGATCGATCATCGCGTCGAGCGGCGCGGAGGTCGCGGTGGCTTATCGCGCGCTCGACGGAAGCTCCGAGCTGCTGGTCGATCCCGACAAGCCATTTCACGCGGCGAGCACGATGAAGGTTCCGGTCATGATCGAGCTTTTCCGCCAGGCCGAATCCGGTGTGCTGAAGCTCGACGATCCGCTCCACATCCGCAACGAGTTCCGCAGCATCGTCGATGGAAGTGCGTACAAGTTGAGCGAAGGGGACGACTCGGACCGCGAGGTCTATGCGAACGTCGGGAAGACCATGACGCTTCGAGCGCTGAACGAAGCGACGATCACGGTCAGCAGCAACTTCGCGACCAACCTGCTGATCGAACGACTCGAAGTCGAGAAGATCCGCGCGACAGTCAAGAAGCTCGGGGCGGACGGCATGAACGTGCTGCGCGGCGTGGAAGATTCCAAGGCTTTCGAGAAGGGCTTGAACAACACGACCACGGCACGTGCCCTGCTCGTGTTGTTCGAGGCGCTCGGCCACGGCCAGGCGGTGAGCCGCTCGGCCGACCGCGCGATGATCGAGGTCCTGAAAAGGCAGAAGTTCAATGACGCCGTGCCGACGGGTGTGCCCGCCGGCACGCCGATCGCGCACAAGACCGGGAGCATCACCAGCATCCAGCACGACGCCGGCATCGTGTATGGCCCCCACCCATATGTGCTCGTTGTCCTCGTTCGGGGGATCGCGGACGAAAAGAAAAGCCAGGCGTTGATTGGAGACATCTCCAGGGCGGTCTGGGAGTTCATCCGTCCGCGCCAGTAACCGCGACCGAATGCCACCGACCGCTCGCCGGGGTCGCGTGGATCCGACAAACTCAAAAAACGTAAACGAAGTTCACCACCGGAAACGCAATCAACTCCCCCACGCCTATCGGCACGGCCAAAGCCAGGTCTGCGGACAGGCGCTCCCCGAGGAAGCGAATGCCCCCCGACAGAATGCCATCGCCGTTCTTCCACATGTAGTTCTCGGTCAACAGCTTGATGTTGGACCGTACCCGACGCTCACCGCCCACCATGACCACTCCGGTGCGATCGTCGCCTGAGTAACCGAGGCCGGCGCCGGCGGTGATCGCGTTGTCGCTGCTGCCGAAGGTGCCGACACCGTATGCGATGCCGCCACCTTCGCCACCCACGTCGAACACGTGGAGCACCCCCACGGACGCCTGCACCCGGGCGCTGTTGACCACCTGGAACTTCGGTGTCAGCCAGAACGGCCGGTCCCAGTCATCGATACCGAAGACGAGTGGGGTCCCGCCGCCGACCGACAGGCGATCCGTGACGCCGATCTGGACGAAGGGCGCCAGAAACTCGAACACGCCGACGGAAACCTGCCCCTTGGCCAGCGATCTTCCCGTGGGTGCGAAGAACAGCCGGCTCCGGTGCAGGTCCGGGCGGATGAACTCACCATCCTCGATCCGGCCCTTGACGAGCCGGAGCGAGACGATTTCCTGGCGGCGCGCGGTGACCGTGGCACCGGCCTGGGTGCGAAAGCCGACTTCCTGGTCGGTCTCGCGCTCGACGGTGCCATACATGCG
>JACDBQ010000201.1 GCA_013694845.1 Acidobacteriota bacterium | reverse complement strand
CGCAGGTGCTCGCGGCGGGCGTGGGGATCTTCATCATGGGGTTCTCCTCGATCCTCACGGGGCTGAACTTCATCGTCTCGATCCACACCATGCGGGCGCCTGGGATGACCTGGTTCCGGCTGCCGCTCTTCGTCTGGGCGCACTACGCGACCAGCCTGATCATGATTCTCGGAACGCCCGTGATCGCGATCACCGTGCTCCTGGTCGCCGTCGAACGCGTCCTGCACTTCGGGATTTTCGATCCCGCGCTCGGCGGGGACCCGATCCTGTTTCAGCACCTCTTCTGGTTCTACTCGCATCCGGCCGTCTACATCATGATCCTGCCGGCGATGGGCGTGATCAGCGAGGTGGTTCAGGCGTATTCGCGCAAGAACGTGTTCGGCTACTCGTTCATCGCGTTTTCGTCGCTGGCGATCGCGATCATCGGCTTTCTCGTCTGGGGCCACCATATCTTCGTCGCCGGCCAGTCGGTCTACGCGGGGATGATCTTCTCGGTGATCTCCTACATCGTGGCGGTGCCGTCAGCGATCAAGGTGTTCAACTGGACCGCGACCATCTATCGGGGGTCGATCAGTCTCCAGTCGCCGATGCTGTATGCGTTCGGCTTCATCGGGTTGTTCACGATCGGCGGGCTCACGGGCCTGTTCCTCGCGGCGATGGGCCTCGACATCCACGTCCACGACACCTACTTCGTCGTCGCGCACTTCCACTACATCATGGTCGGCGGCGCGATCATGGGTTATCTCGCGGGGCTGCACTACTGGTGGCCGAAGATGACCGGAAGGATGTATCCGGAAGCGTGGGCGAAGTTCGCGGCGCTGCTCGTGTTCGTCGGGTTCAACCTGACGTTCTTCCCGCAGTTCCTTGTCGGCTACCTCGGCATGCCCCGGCGGTACCACATGTATCCGCCGGAGTTCCAGGTGTTCAACGTGCTCTCGACGGCCGGCGCGACGGTGCTGGCGGTCGGCTACCTGCTGCCGATGATCTATTTCACCTACTCGATTTTCAGGGGTGAGACCGCGCCGGCCGATCCGTGGGGGGCGAAGGGGCTCGAATGGGAGATCCCGTCTCCGCCACCGACTGAAAATTTCCCGGTGACGCCGATCGTCACCCACGGCACGCACCAGTACGCGCCGAGCAAGGAGGTGGGAGTTGTCTGAGGGCTACTCAGAGGCCCCGACCGTGGGCCTGCCCGGGCGCGTGGCCATCCACGGCGCCGGTAATCCGCACGACGGGCACTCCCACCCGCATCATCCGAAGCTGCAGCATCACTTCGATGACATGGGGCAGCAGGCCGAGGCTTCGACCCTCGGCATGTGGGTCTTCCTGGTCACCGAAATCATGTTCTTCGGCGGCCTCTTCATGGCCTACATCGTCTACCGCCACCAGTCGCCCGAGGGATTCGCCGAAGCGAGCAATCACCTCGACGTCATATGGGGAGCCGCGAACACAGTCGTTTTGATCGTCAGTTCGCTGACGATGGCGATGGCGGTGCGGGCGGCGCAGACCAGCGCCAAGCCGAAGACGCAGGTGGGGTGGCTCGTCGCCACGATGATCCTTGGCGCGGCGTTCCTGGGCGTCAAGGCGATCGAGTACACGGACAAGTTCACGCACCATCTCGTGCCGGGCCCGCACTTCCAGTGGACCGGACAGTACCCGAAGCCCGCCGAGCAGTTTTACTCGCTGTATTTCTGCATGACGGGACTGCACGCGCTGCACATGGTGATCGGGCTCGGGATCATGACGGTGATCACGATCATGGCGTGGCGGCGCCAGTTCGACGAGCACTACTTCACCCCGGTCGAGGTCACCGGCCTCTACTGGCACTTCGTCGACATCGTCTGGATCTTCCTGTTCCCGCTGCTGTACCTGATCGGCTATCACTACGGAGCTCACTGAGACGTCATGTCTTCATCCAACGGCCACCACCTCGCGCCCGTGCGGCTCTACCTGGTGATCTTCGGCGCCCTCATAGTCGGCACGATTCTGACGGTCGTCGTGGCGAAGTTCGACCTTGGGCCGCTGAACAACATCGTGATGCTGTCGGTGGCGTCGGCCAAGGCGCTGCTCGTGATCCTGTACTTCATGCACGTCCGCTGGAGCAGCCGGCTGACCTGGGTCGTCGCCAGCGCCGGGTTCTTCTGGTTGCTCATCCTGTTCGGTTTGACGATGAGCGACTACCTGAGCCGCGGGTGGATCGGGGGGACGCTTCGATGAAACTCAGAACACAGAACGAAGAATTCTAGAAACGTCAAACTGAGTGCGTCCTCCGGTCTTGGTTCTGTGTTCTCAGTTCTGAGTTTCCATTCGTTTTCCTTCGCTCACCGGACGATTTCCGCCAGTCGCCGAACCCGCATGGCTGAACCAGGCCGGCCCTCGTAGAGTCCATTGTTATCAGCGGCCCACCCGGTCATCCACGGGTAACGCGGCTGTCCGATGCATCATGTATACTGCGTTTCGCCTTTTGGGCGAAACCTTCCAAAACTTCGATGAAAGAGTGCTGTGGCGACGCTGAAAGAAGATCTGGCCGCGTTGAAGATCGACCACTCCGAGCGAGCGAGTGGCGGCCGGAAGAGCCCCTGGATTGCGATCCTCCTGGTAGTTCTCGCCGTCGGGGCCGGGGGATGGTACTGGACCACCAGGGTCCAGGCCGCTTCGGTCAAGGTCGCGAGCGCATCCGTGAAGACTGGCGGCAGTTCGGGCCCCGGAGCCGTGCTCGACGCATCCGGATACGTGACCGCGAGACGCCGGGCGACCGTGTCGTCGAAGGTCACCGGGAAGGTGGTCGAAGTCTTCGTCGAGGAGGGGCAGAGTGTGCGGCAAGGGCAGGTACTGGCGCGACTCGATGATTCGCAGATGCGTGCCGCCCTGGGCTTTGCCAATGCGCAGCTGTCGGCGGCGAAGAAGAGCTTTGCCGAGGACCAGGCCCGGCTTCGCGAGGCCGAACTGAACTTTCAGCGGCGGGAGCGGCTGCTCAAGGACGGCGTGGTCGGGCGCGCCGAAGTCGACACCGCCCAGGCGGAAGTCGATTCCCTGAAGGCACGGATCGCGTACACCCAGCAGCAGGTCGTTGTCGCCGAAGCACAGGTGCACATGCGGCAAACCGATCTCAACGACATGGTCGTGCGGGCGCCGTTCAGCGGGGTCGCGATCTCCAAGGACGCACAGGCGGGAGAGATGATCTCGCCGGTGTCGGCTGGTGGCGGCTTCACGCGGACGGGCATCGGAACGATCGTCGACATGACCTCGCTCGAAATCGAGGTCGACGTGAACGAGAGCTTCATCAATCGCGTTCGCGCCGGGCAGAAGGTCTCTTCCGTTCTTGATGCCTATCCGGACTGGTCGATCCCTTCGCACGTGATCACGACTGTCCCGTCGGCGGATCGGCAGAAAGCGACCGTGCGGGTCCGGATCGCGTTCGAGAAGCTCGACCCGCGGATCCTGCCGGACATGGGCGTCAAGGTCTCCTTTCTGCGCGACGAGGAGCCGACCGACGCAGCCGCTCCGGTGTCGCGCCTTTCCGTGCCGAAAGCGGCCGTGAGAACGGTGGATGGGCGTACCGTCCTGTTCGTCGTACAAGATGACCGGGTCGAGCGCCGGGCCATCCGCGCCGGGCCTGAAGACGGGGACCAGATTGAAATCGTCTCGGGCATCAGCGTCGGGGAACGGGTCGTGATCGAAGGCCCCGCGACCCTGAGGGATGGGGACCGCGTAAAGATCCAGCCGTAACCCACGCCGATGTCGAACCTGGCCTGGCGGGTGCGACTATTATGCGAACCGGTTCGTGTAGGCCTTACTCCGTCGGGTCATGTTCGGAGCAGCAGCAGCAGCCATGAGCAAGTCACTTGTCAGCATCCACGACCTTCGGAAGGTCTACCACCGTGGCGGCGAGCGCATCGACGTGCTCCAGGGTGTCAATCTCGAGATCCCGGCCGGGGATTTCCTCGCGCTGATGGGACCGTCGGGGTCCGGCAAGACGACGCTCCTGAATCTGATCGGCGGCCTCGACACGCCGAGTGAGGGATCGATTACCGTCGGCGGTGACCGCATCGACAAGATGTCGGGCGGACGCCTTTCGGCCTGGCGCGCCCGCCACATCGGTTTCGTGTTCCAGCTGTACAACCTGCTGCCGGTGCTGACCGCCGCCCGCAACGTGGAATTGCCCCTCCTGCTCACGAAGCTCGGAAAGGCCGATCGGCGCAAGCGCGTCGAGGTCGCTCTGTCGGTCGTGGGGCTCGCGGAGCGGTCCAGCCACTTCCCGCGGCAACTCTCCGGCGGCCAGGAGCAGCGCGTCGGGATCGCTCGCGCGATCGTCACCGATCCGACGCTGCTGCTCTGCGACGAGCCGACCGGCGATCTCGACCGCAAGTCCGGGGACGAGATTCTCGATCTGCTCCAGGCGCTGAACCGGGATCACGGCAAGACCATCGTCATGGTCACGCACGACCCGCACGCGGCGGCTCGCGCGACCCGCACGCTCCATCTCGAAAAGGGGCAGCTCGTGACCGAGGCTGCGGTATGAAGTACCTCCCCTTGATCTGGCGGAACCTGACCCGGCGGAAGATCCGGACGCTCTTCACCACGCTCTCGATCTTCATTGCCTTCCTGTTGTTCGGCGTCCTCATGGCGATCAAGGCGGCGTTCGGCATGGGCATCGAAGTGGCGGGCGCCGACCGGCTGATGACGATCCACAAGGTGTCGTTCATCCAGCCGCTTCCCAAGAGCTACCAGGAACGGATCCGATCGGTAGAGGGGATTACCCAGATCACCCACGCCAACTGGTTCGGAGGCATCTACCAGGATCCGAACAATTTTATCGCGAACTTCGCGGTCGACCCCGAGAGCTGGCTGGCCATGTATCCGGAGTTCGTCGTCCCGGAGGATCAGAAGAAGGCCTGGTTCGCGAACCGCACCGGCGCAATTGTCGGCATCGACACGGCGAAGCGATTCGGCTGGAAAGTGGGCGACCGGGTGCCGCTCCAGGGCACCATCTACCGGAAGCCGGACGACTCCCCGTGGGAGTTCACCATCGACGGCATCTACGATTCCCCGGTGAAGGGTACGGACAAGACGCAGTTCTTCTTTCACTACAACTACCTGAATGAAACCGTGAGCCAGAGCTTCGGCCGCGACCAGGTCGGGTGGTACATCGTGAAAGTCGAGAACCCGGCCGAGGCGGACGCCGTCGCCAAGCGCATGGACGTGCTCTTTGCGAACTCGCCGGCGGAAACGAAAACAGCGACCGAGAAGGCCTTCGTCTCTGATTTTGCCAAGCAGGTGGGTGACATCGGCGCGATCATGACGGCCATCGCGGCGGTCGTGATCCTCTTTATTCTGTTCGTCGCGGGGAATGCGGTGGCGCAATCGATTCGCGAGCGGACCAACGAGCTCGCCATCCTCAAGACCCTGGGCTTCAACGACGGCCGGGTGCTCGCGATGGTCCTACTCGAGTCCTCGCTGGTAGCGGTGCTCGGTGGCGGGCTCGGATTGCTGTTCGCGTGGATCATCATTGCGCAGGGAGATCCGACCGGCGGCTTCCTGCCGATCTTCTATTTCCCACCGAAGGATCTCGCTCTCGGCATCGTCCTGGTCCTCGTGCTCGGACTGCTGTCGGGGATGATCCCGGCGCTCCAGGCAGGGCGACTCAAGATCGTCGACGCACTGCGGAGGAGCTGAAAATGCTGTCACAGATCGTCGCGGTCACCGCCGTCAACCTGAGATCCATCCGGGAACGAGCCGGATCCTCGGCCGTTGCCGTGATCGGTATCGCCGGCGTCGTCATCGTTTTCGTGTCCGTGCTGTCGATCGCCGAAGGCTTTCGCGTCGCGATGACCAAGGCCGGGGACCCGTTGCGCATCCTGGTCATGCGCACGGGCAGCGACACCGAGATGACAAGCGGCTTCTCTGGTGAAGACGCGCGCCTGATCATGGACACGCCGGGCATTCAGAAAGGTCCCAGCGGTCCGATCGCCTCCGCGGAGCTTTTCGTCATCGTGAATCATCCGCTTGCGGCGACCGGGACCGACGCCAACGTTCCACTGCGAGGGGTGTCTCCCTCCGTGCTGCAGGTCAGGCCCGAAGTGAAGATCGTGGAGGGCCGGATGTTCGAATCGGGCCGGAACGAAATCGTGGTCGGCCGCGCCGCATCCCGCCAGTTCGCCAACCTGTCGGTTGGTTCCAGCGTGCGATGGGGAGAGAACACCTGGCAGGTTGTCGGCATCTTCGACGCAAAGGGGTCGGTCGCGGAGTCCGAGCTGTGGTGCGATGCTCGCGTGCTTCAGCCCGCCTATCGCCGCGGCAACAGCTACCAGTCCGTGTACGCGCGCCTCGAATCGGAAGACAGCTTCCAGGCGGTGAAGGACGCGATGACAGCGGATCCGCGCCTTCACGTGACGGTGATCCGAGAGCCCGAGTACTACGCCGCGCAATCGCGTGTGCTGCAGACGGTGATCAGGACGGTGGGGTTCATCATCGCCGGACTGATGGGCGTCGGAGCGATTTTCGGCGCCGTCAACACGATGTACAGCGCCGTCGCGAGTCGCACGCGCGAGATCGCCACCTTGCGGGCGCTCGGCTTCCAGAGCGTGCCGGTTGTGATCTCGGTGCTGGTGGAAGCCGTGATGCTCAGCCTCGTCGGCGGCGCGATCGGCGCACTGGTCGCCTATCTCGCCTTCGACGGCTATCAGACAGCCACGATGAACTGGCAGTCCTTCAGCCAGGTGGCTTTTGCATTTGCCGTCACCCCGGCACTCCTTGCACAGGCCATGATCTACGCCACCATCATGGGATTGGTCGGCGGGTTGCTCCCCGCATGGAAGGCCGCTCGCATGCCGGTTGTAACGGCCCTGCGTCAGCTCTAGCGCCAGGCGCGAAAACGGGCGGCGTATAAAAACCAGACGGGCCTGGATTCAGGCCCGTACACGTTCCAGTCATGCTGAAACAGGTCGGGCCCCGCTTTCGCCGCTATCCTTACAAGCGCAACCTGCGCTGTGCCCCGCCTTTACGGTCCCCGATCGGTCTCACCCCGCCTGTGCGTGGCTGCGGTACGCCAGTTGCTCTTTGGTCGAGCAAGCATTGAGACAGGGTTTCTGTTGGGAAGGTTGAGACTCAGCATCCACAGCTGGTAAGAGTTACACCCGCCGGTGCCGGCCGGCTGACCACCTGCCTACGTCAGCCATCAAAGTCGGCTCGCCATCTCCGCTCCCGGGCGTTCAGCGCCCGCGGCCAGGCTCGTCGGAGGCCGAGACCAACATCTCGACCTCCGACATCATCTCTTGATCGGCGGGGCCCCCTGCACCCCGCCTGGCGACCCTTCACTCGCTCTCGCTCCGTTCCGGTCGCTCCTGGATGGGCGGCGCGCTCTGCACCCCGCTTGGCGACCCTTCACTCGCTGTCGCTCCGTTCCGGTCGCTCCTGGATGGGCGGCGCGCCCTGCACCCCGCCTGGCGACCCTTCACTCGCTGTCGCTCCGTTCCGGTCGCTCCTGGATGGGCGGCGCGTCCTGGGCGTTGTGACTGATTCGCGAAAACGTGCTCCCTTCGCTTCCGCCGAGAGCGGCGAGCGCTTCGAAGATTTCTTCGTTGCCGGGATGCTGGGGAACGTCGTAGACCTTTGACCACCGCACTGTGCCGCTCCCGTCGATGACGA
>JACDBQ010000199.1 GCA_013694845.1 Acidobacteriota bacterium | reverse complement strand
GTTCAACACGGTTCAACACGGTCCAATTCAGGCCACGGTTCAACACGGTTCAGCACGGTCAATTCAGGCTATGGCAGATCACGACGGTACACCGGCAAATCCGGCCCCGACGGATGGCGCGGGGCTTCGGCGGCGGATAGAATGTGGACCTCCCCGGCGCCTGAACTCAGTTTCCCGAGGCTCTATGGGTATCAAGTCGATCGCGGGTGCTGCGGGCTGCGCCGGGCTCGCCACCATTCTGCTCTGCATGCCGGCGGCAAACGCGCAGGGGCGCCGCGGCGTGCCCGGGATCAATCCGTCGACGCTGACCGAGCTCCGATCCCAGGATGATCGGGTCGATCGAATGTTGCGCGGGGGCAGCCTGCGCATCCGGGTTGCCGAGGCCGACAAGCTGGTGGCCGGACGCCGGATCGAACGGGCCGACCAGTTTCATCGTGGTGTCCGGGTCTTCGGCGGCGACGTTGCCCGCCAGCTGTCGGGCGGTCAGGTCGTCTCCATATTCGGCACGGTTTACGACGACCTCACGGTGGATACGAACCCGGTCGTTTCCGAGCTGGAGGCGAGGCGTCTGGTCGAGACACGGTCCGGCGAACGGCTCGGTGCCTCGCGCGCCGGTGAGCTCGTTGTGCTGGCGCGAGATACCGGCGGCGATGTCCTGACTTGGCGGGTCCGGGCGGCGAGCGGTGATGATGTGCGTGAGTACTTCGTCGATGCACACTCGGGCGCCATCGTCTTCGAGTACAGCAATCTGCAGACGCAGAGTGCAGTCGGGCGGGCGACGGGCGTCCTCGGCGATTCCAAGAAGCTGTCGGCCCTGCGGTTCGGTGGGTCGTTCATGTCCGAAGACGTGTTGCGGCCTCCCGCCATCCGCACCTACGACATGAAGGGAGATCCCTTCCGAACCACGGATGTCGTGAACGGGCGCGTGTTCCTGGTGCAGTCGGATCTCGGGAACGACTCCGACAACATCTGGCAGGACGCGGCGTTGAGCGACGCGCACATCTACACCGGTTATACCTACGACTATTACTTCAAACGCTTCAGCCGGCGCGGGCTCAATGACGCCAACCTCCGCATGCAGACGCTCGTGCACCCGGTCCGGCGGACTGACTTCAACCTGCACGTCGAACGCTTTTCGACCTTCTTCGCCAACGCCGCCTACTACGGCAACGGGACGATGGTCTATGGCGTCGGGCTGCCGGCGGGCGTCACGTCGGGCGGCAGGAACTGGAATTTCGCATCGGGCGCCCTCGACATCGTGGCTCACGAGATCACCCACGGCGTGACCGACTACACCTCGAATCTCATTTACCTGAACGAATCGGGAGCGTTGAACGAGTCGTTCTCCGACATCATGGCGACCGCCGTCGAGTTCTTCTACCAGCCCGCCGGGGACGGTCTGTTGCGCGCCGACTACCTGTGCGCCGAAGACATCGCGCGCGGCACCACGATCGGCATCCGGTCGATGGCCAACCCGATCGAGCGCGGCCATCCCGATCACTATTCCATCCGTTTCACCGGCACCACCGACAACGGCGGAGTCCACATCAACTCCGGTATCTCGAATCACGCGTTCTATCTGGCGATCGAAGGAGGCACCAACCGGGTGTCAGGTCTGGGCGTCCAGGGCGTAGGCGGCGGGAATCGCCTGCAGATCGAGACAGCGTTCTACCGAGCCTTTACCCAACTGCTACCGGCCAACGCGACGTTTGCGATGGCCCGGTCGGCCACCATCCAGGCGGCGCGTGACCTCTACGGCGCCGGTAGTCCGCCCGAGCGTGCGATCACAGAAGCGTGGACAGCGGTAGGGGTGAACTGAGGTGGTCACACCGAGGCTGCTATCGGCTCTGAGCCTTGTCTGTTTGTCGGTCGTGGCGGTGGAGGCGCAACCGCGACCCGCACCCGCCAAACCGCGTCCTGTCCGTCCGTTCGTCGAGCACGGGTTCATCACGCTGAACGCCACGGCGCAGGCATCGGCGGCGGACCTCACCGATCGGGTGCTTTTCAATACGAACGCCGAAACAGGCACCATCGACGCGCGATATCCCGGCAAGACCGCCATGCTGGCCGACGTCACCGCGGGGTTTCGGGTCACGGGCCGGCTGGGGATCGCGCTCGGGGGGTCCCGCGCGTCGAGCTCCGGAAGTGCCTCGGTCTCGGCCGACATCCCGCATCCATTCTTCGACAACCAGCACCGGCAGGTCGAAGGGACCGCCACCGGCGTCAGCCGGACGGAAATCGCCGCGCACCTGCAGTTGTATTACGACTTGCGCCCGAAGGGCCCCTGGCGGATCCGGGTCTTCGCCGGCCCGAGCTACTTCGACGTTGAGCAGGAAGTCATCACGGAGATCGATGCGGCGGAAACATTCCCTTACGACACGGCGTCGTTTCGCAGCGCCGGCACCGCACGGGCGAAAGGCTCGGGCATCGGCTTCAATGGCGGGGCGGACATTGCCCGGATGTTCACCCGCCGTTTCGGTGCCGGCGTGCTGATCCGCTACGCCCGGGGACGTGTGGATCTCGACGCTCCGGAGTCGCGCAGCGTCTCAACCGATGGCGGCGGGCTGCAGGCGGGCGGCGGGATCCGGGTTCTGTTCTAGTGTCGCTAGGCGCCGCGTGGTGATCCTTGCCGGGGCATTCCGCTCGAAGGTGATCGCGGTCGTCCGCCGGATTCCGCCGGGGCGTGTTGCGACCTATGGTGATGTCGCCGCGGCGGCCGGGAGCTCGCGCGCGTCACGGGCGGTCGGGAACATCATGCGCACGTGCCGATCGGCCGACGTCCCGTGTCACCGGGTGATCGCGGCCGGCGGACGGCTGGGCGGATTTGGGGGAAACCTTCAGCTCAAGCGAGAGCTGCTGCGAGCCGAAGGGATCCTGGTGACGGGCAGTCGCGTAAAGGAATTCACGACCCGGCGGTGGACCCGGCCGGCCCCGCGCAACAAAGCAACGTGAACCCCTGATGCCTTCGTCTAAAGTAACAGCCTTGCGGCCCGCCGAACCACCCTCGGCAAGCCGTGCGGCTGAAACGTCGCTCATCGAGCGCTGCCGCCGAGGCGATCTCGGTGCTTTCGAGGAGATCTATCGGGCGCATTCGGGCAAGCTTTACGGCTTGATCCTGCGCATGGTGGGCAACCCGGCCGACGCCGAGGATCTGCTACAGGACGTCTTCCTGTCGGCGCACCGGAAGCTCGAGGGGTTCCGCGGCGAGTCGGCGCTGGGCACGTGGTTGTACCGGCTGGCGACGAATCACTGTCTGGATTATCTGCGCAGCCGGGCGGCCAAGACGAGCCAGCTGACCGACGGATTCGACGACGAGCCCGGGTTTGCGGACGCGGGGAGCCGAGCGATCGCGGACCGGACGGTGGCGAAGATGGATATCGAGCGTGCCGTCGCCCAGCTGCCAGAGGGATGCCGGGCGGCGTTCCTGCTTCACGACGTGCAGGGG
>JACDBQ010000132.1 GCA_013694845.1 Acidobacteriota bacterium | reverse complement strand
GGATGCGTCAACGCACGCAACGCGTCCAACCACAAGATACAAGGAAGCATTAGCGAGGTCAGGAGGCAACATAAGCCCCGTTCTCAGATCCGAGCCCAAGGAATTTCAAGCCGAACGCGAATCCGCTGATCGTCCGCCTGCGTTAGCCGCCGGCGCCGACGAGCTGCACCGCGGCACCCCAGGGCTTGACCAAGTGACTCGCGCTAACATTGCCCATTGATGCGACGCGCTGATGTAACAGATCTGCTCACGCTCGGTGAGGCATTCGAGGATCTCGTGTTCCTCGGCCTCGAGCGGCTGCCAAAAGCGGGCGAAGAGGTACGAACGAGCCGGTTCGTCCGGACCAGCGGGGGAGGGGCCGTGATTACCGCGATCGCCGCCGCACGCCTCGGTCTCCGGTGCGGCATCTGGAGTGGCCTGGGGAATCACGCGGTCGCGAGGCTGAAGGCGGATGGGGTCGCCGTCCGCAATCTGAAGCGGCGAGATGAGCCGCACGCGATCTCGGCGGCGCTCTCGACGCGCGACAACCGGAGCTTCGTCACGTTCAACGGCGTGAATGATGCGCTCGAAGGGCGTTTGCTCGCAGCCGCTCCTCGGATGCGGACCCGACACGCACACTTCGCATTCTTTCCCACCGACTGCGCGCGGTGGATCCCGATTCTCGAGCGGTGCCGCACGCGCGGCATCACGACCTCCTGGGACTTCGGATGGAACGAGCCGTTGCTCGCAGATCCCTCGTTCCCGAGGCTGCTCGAGCGCCTCGACCTGCTGTTTCTGAATGAACAGGAGGCGCGGCTCTATGCGCGGCGCAGGTCGCTCTCGGCCGCGCTCGCGGTCTGGCGGCAGTCGCATCGGCCCGTGATCGTGAAGCTCGGCGCCCAGGGTAGCCGCTGGATCTCACGTACGCTCGACCTTCAGGTGCAGGCACCCCGCACCCGCGTCATCGACACCACCGGCGCGGGCGACGCTTTCAATGGCGGATTTCTTGTTGCCCGCCTGCGGGGCCAGGGCCCCGCAGCGGCGCTGCGGCTCGGGAACAGAGTGGGTGCGCTCTCGACTCGCGCGCCTGGCGGCCTCGACGGATTACCCGCGGCGGCTGACCTTCCCCCGGCGCTGCTGCGCGCCTCGGGCTCGCCGAGGAAGTTGCGATGAAGCTGGCGATCATCGGGGGTGGGGGCGCGCGCACCCCCCTGCTTGTCAACGGTCTGATCCGCTCCGATCTGCCGATTCGCGAAATCTCCCTGTACGACCCGGACGGCCCCCGGCTCGAGCTGATGACGAACCTTGCCCGCACGCGCGCGGGCTCCGTCACCCTGACGACCGCAGCGACGGCCGCTGCCGCGGTCACCGGCGCGGACTTCGTGTTCATCAGCATCCGCGTCGACGGCATTGCCGCCCGTGCCCATGACGAAGCGACCGCCCTCGCCCCTGGCATCGTCGGACAGGAAACCGTCGGGCCGGGCGGGTTCGCCAAGGCCATGCGCACGGTGCCGCACGTGGTCGCCTACGCCCGCGAGGTGCAGGCGCATGCGCCAGGCGCGTGGATCATCAACGTCACCAACCCGGTCGGCATCGTGACCCAGGCGGTGCGGACGGCCACCGGTGCGCGCATCATTGGCATCTGCGACACTCCCACCGAGCTATACGAGGAGGTGCGCCACGCGCTGGATGTGCCGGCCACAGAATCGTTTGTCGACTACTTCGGCCTGAATCATCTCGGTTGGATCCGCGAGGTCTATTACCGCGGCGAACCGCAGCTGCACCGCCTCTGGGAGGAACCGGAGCGGTTGACGCGGATCTACCGAAGTCCGTTGTTCGCGCGCGAGTTTCTGCAGGAGCTGCGGCTGCTGCCGACCGAGTACGTCTACTACTACTACCGCGCCGCTGATGCGTACGCCAACGTGGTCCGCAACGGCACCAGCCGCGCCCGGGTGATCGAAGGTCTGAACCGGCAGCTGTTCGCGGATCTCGCCGCCGCCGCGCAGGACCCCGTGAACGTCTACGAGAACTACATCGCCGCGCGCGATGCCGGGTACATGCAGATCGAGTCCGGGAGCGGAGCACCGCGGGAGAAGTCCCCCTGGGCAGAGGTGACGGGGTACGACCGGATTGCGCTCAATACCGTCAGGGGGATCCACTTCGACAGCAACGCGATCATTCCGTTGAACGTACAGAACCGTGGCAACCTGCGGATCTTGCTGACGAGGACGTCATCGAAGTGCCCTGCGTGGTCAACCGAAACGGCGCGCTGCCGCTGCATTCAGGGGCAGTCCCTGATGCCGTGCGGAGCCTGCTCGTCCACGTGAAAGAGTACGAGCGCCTGACGGTCGATGCTGCGCTCTCACGCGATATGGGGGCCGCGACCCGAGCGTTGGCGCGCAACCCTCTGGTGCCCGGCATCGCGACCGCAGAGCGCCTCGTGGCCTCGCTGGTACTCGAGGCCGGGTAGTAGGCGGCGGCGCGTCAGGCCGGCTGACGCGAACGCAGGAATAGCCAGTACGCGCCGATCCCCGCGGCCAAGAACAGCACCGAAAAAATCATCCCCTCGATCGGTCCGGTGAAGAACAGGTAGGTCCACAGCGCCGCCGACAAAATCGCCGGCACGGGATACAACCACATGACAAATGGCTGAGGGATGTCTTTCCGGTACTCGTACAGCAGGATCACGGCCCCGCATTGCCAGATGAACCGCAGCAGAATCTGCACCTGCATCAGCCAGTTCACCAGCTGGCCGAGCGTGAAGAAGACAAACGGCACGGAGACGATCCCGATGACGAGCAGCGAAACGTGCGGGAAGTGCTTGGTCGGGTGGACTTTCGCAAACACCTGGAAGAAGTCGCCATCGCGAGCCGCCGCGAACGGCACCCTCGAGTAGCCAAGAATCGTGGCGAAGAGCGACGCTGCCGCGACGAACAGAATCAGCGCGGTCATGATGACTCCGGCGATCTGCCCCTGGCCCGGATCCGAAAAGGTGCGGGTGATGAAGACCGAGGCGATGCTGGTGGACTTCTGCGCCTCCGGCCACGGGATCAGGCCGACGATCACGATCGTCATCAACATGTACACGATCGCGATGATGAAGATCGAGAGCACGATCGAGCGCGGAATCGTCCGCGCCGGATCCTTGATCTCCTCACCGATGTTGCAAACCTGATTGTAGCCCCCGTAGCTGTACATCGCCAGCACGGATGCCGCCCCCACCGCGACCAGCAGGTTCCGGTCGAAGGTGAACGCATGCGCCGGGAAGTCGAACGCCATCGACGGTGAGAACGTGAACACGCCGGCGATGATCACCCAGCCGACCGTGACAAAGACCACGACCAGCATGACGACCGTGAACCGCCCGATCGAGGTGATGTCGCGGTAGAGCAGCGCCGTCATGCCCAGGCACACCGCGGCCGCCAGCAGGTGATGCGCCGCCGGACTCATCGTGGTCCAGTAGAAGCGAAGGTAGTCGGCGAAACCCACCGCGCCTCCCGCAACCGAGAGCGGTGCCACGAGGATCGTCTGGAAGATGAAGAAGAACGCCATCAGCCGTCCGAGCCCGAACGGCTTGTAGGCCTCGCGCAGGTAGAGATACGGACCACCGCTGCCGGGGAGCGCGGCGCCGAGGTGAGCGTAGACGAGCCCGTCGGCCAGGGCGATGACCGCGCCGACGATCCAGGCATAGATGATGTGCGGGCCGTTCATGGCCGCGATCATCACGGGGATCGTGAGAAACGGACCGATGCCGACCATGCTGATGATGTTGGTTGCCGTGGCCGGGAGAAGCCCCATCCCTCGCTCCAGTTCGGAACGCACGGGCGTGCCGCCGGGAGCGGGCCGCTTCGGGTCGTCGATCGCGTGCGAAGGGTCGGATGGAGTCATCGTGGTAGGGCTGCCCCCTGCGCTTCGAAAAAGTCGTGCACTTCCGCGACGCTGGGCATGAAGTTGGCGCAGCCGTGCCGCGTGGCCACGATCGCGCCGGTGGCGTTCCCGAAGCGCGCGGCTTCTTCAAGCGTCCATCTGTGCAGGTGGCCGTAGAGGAATCCGCTGGCGAAGGCGTCGCCGGCGCCCAGCACATTGACCACGTCGATCCTGAACGGCGGAATCGCTACCGGCTCTTCGCCCCGGCGGCAGACGACAGCCCCGTCGCCGCCGCGCTTGAGGATCAGCGCCGGCAGTCCTGCGTTTAGCAGTAACTGTGCACCCATTGGCGCGTCGGTGGCGCCTGATGCCGCCATTACTTCTTCTTCGGTCCCGATCGCCAGGTGCGCGTAGGCGAGCAATCCGCGAACGTTGACGCCGAACAGGTCCGCCGACCGCCACAAAGCCGCGCGGTAGTCGATGTCGACGACCACCGTGGCGCCAAGCGCCCGCGCGGATTCCGCGGCAAAGAGCGTCGCGGCGCGGCTCGGTTCGTCCGTCAACGCCGTTCCCGTCAGGAACACGACCCGGCTCGAGCCGAGTGGGGCTTGACGGACATGGTCGATCGTCAGCCCGAGGTCGGCACAGTTGTCCCGGTAGAAAGTCAGGGTGAACGTATCCGGGGGCTGGATCGTGAGCAGCGCCGCGCTGGTGCGCCGCTCGGGAAACCGCGGGACCGCGCTGACATCGACTCCTTCATGCCGGAGGAATGCGAGCACGAAGTCCCCGACCTGGTCAGTGCCCACTGCCGTCAACAGCGCGGAACGGAGGCCCAGGCGTCGCGCGCCCACGCTCACGTTGGTGGGGCAGCCGCCGACGTAGGCGTCGAAGCTCTTCACCCCGGTGATCGGGACGCCCATCTCGTGCGCGTACAGGTCGATGCAGCTGCGTCCCATGCACAGGATGTCGTGGCTGATGCCAGGCCTAACTGACGGCATCACCGGACCGGTTCCTGGAGAAGTGCGCCGCAGGATTCTCTGACGCAGAGCGCGCTCCGCAGCTCGACGCGCTCCGGCGGACGGTCGCGACTGCCGAGCCGCGCCAGGAGCACGCGGGCAGCTTCCGCGCCGAGTTCGTATTTCGGGAAATTGACAGTCGTGAGACGCGGCGTGAAGGCATCCAGCCACGGATGGTCGTCGCAGGTCACGAGTGCGACATCCTGCGGGCAGCGCAGACGATACTGGCGAACCGCCATCATGAAACCGACGGCCATCAGGTAATTGGCGACGAACACCGCCTCCGGCTTCTTCTTCAGCAGCACGAGGCCCCCTTCCGTTCCGGACCGCAGGCGAAAGTCCCCTTCGTACTGAAGGGCACGTTCCGGCTTCACTCCCGAGTCCCTGAGGGCCCGACGGTATCCGGCGAGGCGGCGGGCGGCCGTCTGGACGTTCGGCGGACCTGAGAGTATGCCGATGCGCCGATATCCGAGGCGCAGCAGGTGCGCCACCGCCTCATATGCCGCGTCCTCGTCGTCGAGCAGCACGGCATCCCCCTTCCACTTCGCGTCCACCCGCAGCATCTGGACGACGCAGGTCTTACCCGATGCGATCTGCTGACCTGCATCGCCGGTCAACGGACCGGGGGCCTTCGCCAGCAGGATGCCGTCGACCCGCTTGGCGAGGAACAAATTCAGATACAGCTCCTGCTTGCAGGGGTTGTCGTCGCTGTTCGAGATCAAGAGGGTGTAGCCGGCCGCGTGTGCGCGGTCTTCTGCCCCCCGGACGACGGCTGGCCAGAACGGATTCGATATGTCGGGGACAATCATCCCGAGCGTGCGTGACTGCTGCGTGGCGAGACTTCGGGCCAGCAGATTGGGCTTGTAGACCAGTTCCGCGACAGCTTTCGTCACGCGGGCGCGCAAGAGCGGACTTACGTAGGCACTGTCGTTGATCACGGCCGATACCGTGGCGACCGAGACTTTTGCGCGCCGTGCCACGTCGTAGATGTTTGCCATCGGAAACCAGAGAGCCCGGGGCCGAGAACGATACCATCGGGAGACCGGTTCTCAAAGCGGTTCGCTCAAAAGCCGCTTCACCCGCGGTGGCGGGATATCAGCTTGACACGGGCCGTCATACTGTCGATACTCTGCGATTTCAGCCTGAATGTGCGGGCGCAGACGCGAGCGGCATATGGACGAGCGGGCAGACGAACAGCCAACAACGAGGGATACAGCGAAGCGCTTCGGCCGCCGCGACACGCTGAAGCTGCTGGGGCTCGCGCTGACCGGTGCGGCCGCAGGGCGGGGGGCTGCCGACGCGTCACCGGCGCCGCAATCACCCCCTCCGTCCCCGCGCGGTCGCAGCCGCGCGT
>JACDBQ010000105.1 GCA_013694845.1 Acidobacteriota bacterium | reverse complement strand
GGCCTGCCGCACGACTCGAGCCGGGTGCCTTCGGGCATCCGGCTTTTTTGTTTCTGGTGGAGGCAGCCCTTCAGGGTTGCCTCACCACAGCGTCCACCGGGACCTTCCTCATCGTGCGGACGACTCGTGTCGCCGCATGCCCCTCCAGTCCCACCATAGCGCGGACGACGTAGTCGCCAGGGGGAAGTGCTCCGACGGCGAGGGATCCCATGGCCGTATAGCGATTGTCGGCGGAGCTCTGGATCGCCAACGGCACCGTGACGATTGCCGGGCCGTTCGTCGTCTGCGCCACCTCGAGAGCGGTCAACACCTTCGCGCCCGCCGGTGCGCCGTCGAACTCGACGTACGCCACGGCGAGGGGTTCGGTGGTGAACTGAAGTTTGGGGACAAACCCGCCCACGCGGTTCAGGCCGAGCACGAGTGAGCTGAGTCGCAGCGGTCCGGACCGGACGATCTCGGCGGTCACTTCGTAGTCGGCCGTGCCGCTCCGTCCGGTCGTATCGATGGCGGCGATGCGCAGGCGATACGCGCCGGGAGGCGCGCTCATCGCGCCCATCACCGGACTGCGCTGGAGCTCCTGGGCCGTGGCCAGCCACTGCGATGCGACCTTGCCGTCTCTGTCGAAGAGCACCGCGGCCAGCGATTCCAGATTCACGCCCGGTTCCGCGGGCTCAGCCAACGCCACGATGCGGATGTTCTGACCATCGGCGGCGAGCGCCGGGAAGCCGGCGGCACGGATCGGAAGGTCTCGGAACAACGCCGGAGTACCGAGCATGTCGCGCAGCGACGGCTGCAGGAGTTTTGCGGCTGCGGCGTCGGCCTTGGCGAACGTGATGTGCGGGTGCGTTCGCACCTCCACACCCCGGCGTGACACGCGCACGTCGAGCTGTTGCGACCGCCCGCTCCGGTCATTCGGCTGGGCGGCCACCGTCGCCAGGTAGCGGGCGGAGGTTTCACGAACGACGCGCTCGAGCGCGGTGCCCGCCGACCCGGTCAGCGACAACAGTTTTCCACCCGTTGCTCCGACCAGATGTTCGATGCCCGCGAGCGGGTTGTCGGACCCGATACTTGTTTCGCGCTGCACGCTCGCGCCTCTGTCCGCTGCGTCTCCTGGCCTGATCACGTAGAAGTGCGCGCGGGCGCGGCCGGCCGCCGTCGCCACCTGCGTGAACAGATTCTCCGAGAGCTCGCACATCCCCGGCGCCAGCGCCGATACGGCGTCGCGTCGCGGCGCCGCAAGGCCTGCCGTCACGAACATGATCGTCGTCGGGTCATTTCGGACGCCCAGGGTTTCCAGATAACTGACGAGCGCCTCGAGGGTGCGGCGGGACCGGCAGGCGAGCTCCGATCCTGTCTGGTTCGCAGGCGCCTGCCCCACGATCTGAGACAGCGCCGTGCGCACTCGGACGTGATCGGTCGTGAACGGTACTTTCACGCCTCCGAAGGGCATCGTCACGACTGCAACGCGATCCTCATCGCCGACCCGTGCGATCAGGGCGTCTGCCGCCTGCCGCAACGGCCCTTCCGATCCCGGCCTGAACGAGTCCTCATCGATCGCGAGCACCAGCGTACGGGTCGCGCCGCTGCTGACGTTCGTGCCGAAAGGTGGCGGCAACGTCGAGGCATTCCTGGCGCCGGCGGCGGGCCCATCCACGGGAATCACGTGCATTGATCGCACCGCGCGCGCACGGCCGCCGATCCTGACCGTGAGCTCGTCGGCGCGAAGGTCCGCGACCGGCGTGCCGTCGGCCGTAACCACCGCGAACGTCAGCTCGAGATATTCAGCACCGCGTTCCGGTGTTCTCGGCGGCGTCTGCTGACCGAGAGCACGGCTCGTGCCGGCGAGTCCGAGCAGGGCGAGAGCGGTGAGCGCAGCGCAATGACCTGTCATGCGGAGAGGATAGTCCCGAAAGCCAGTTCACGAAGGTCGTCATTCGAAAAGATCAAGGGCGACCTCGCGCGCAGGTCGCGTCAGGGCAGGCCGGCACACCGGGTGCCGGCCGGTGCTTCGCTTCGAATCGTTTTTTGGGGCCGGGCTGTCGGTGCTGGATAATCTCCGCACGATGGCATGCGCCTACGTGAGCTTTTCGTGGCTGACCGTGTCCTTGTGGGTAGTCCGCAGGGACTCCAAGAGCGAGGCCAGCAGATCGTCCTGGGCGGGGAGCACCGTCCGCAGGTCGAGCACCACGTGGCCGTCGTCGATTCGCGCAATGACCGGTGGATCGAGCGAGCGAAGACGAGTCTCGAGCCGGCTGGCGCTGAGCGTTGCGTGGCGAAGCTGGAGCAGGCGGGTGGGGAGCGTCGCACCTGGCGCACTGCCGCCGCCGATCGTCGACAGGCCGTCGATAACGGTGGCGGACAGATCCACGGACTCCACACGTGCCGCGAGTCGCTCCGCCCGCTCGCCGATCGCTGTCGCGGCTGCCGCGATCATGCCTGCCACCGGGATCTCGTGCGCGCGGTCCGATTCGTAGGCCTGCAGCGTGACCTCGAGCGCGGCGTAGGTCATCTTGTCCACCCGGACGGCGCGCATCAGCGGATGACGCCTGATCGTCTCGACCAGTGAGCGGCTGCCGACCATGATCCCGGCCTGAGGACCGCCGAGCAGCTTGTCGCCGCTGAACAGCACGAGGGCGGCGCCGTCCTGCAGGGTCAGTTGCACCGTCGGCTCGTCGCGCAGGGCCGGGGCGTTTGCCGCCACGTGCCCACTGCCCAGGTCGTCGACGAGCGGAACACTGAAACGGGCTCCCAGCGCAGCGAGCTCGCGCACGGACGGCCGTTCGGTGAATCCTTCGATGCGGAAGTTCGACGGGTGCACGCGCAGGATCAGCGCCGTTCGATCGGTGATGGCCGCCGCGTAATCGGACACACGTGTGCGATTGGTCGTGCCCACTTCGCGCAGCACCGCGCCGGACTGTGCGAGCACGTCGGGCACCCGGAAGCCGCCGCCGATCTCCACCAGCTCGCCTCGCGACACGATCACTTCACGCCCGGCCGCGAGTGCCGCCAGCGCGATCAGCGCCGCCGCGGCGTTGTTGTTCACCACGCAGGCCGCGTCCGCACCAGTCAGGCGGCAGATGATGCGTTCCGCGTGGACGTCTCGTCGTCCGCGTGATCCGGCGCCGAGATCGTATTCGAGATTGCAATAGCCGGCGGCCAGCTCGGCGACGCGGGCGGCCGCCTTGGCGCTCAGCGGCGCCCGTCCCAAGTTCGTGTGGATCACGACGCCCGTGGCATTGAGCACGGTACGCAACGAGAAGGCAGACACCGCGTCGAGGCGCATCAGCGCGCGATCTTCGATGCACTTGCCGATATCGCGGCACGTGCCCCCGCGGGCCAGCGCCTGCCGAAGCCGCTCGGCTTCCTGCCGCAGGGCGTCCCGCACCGCCGGCCGGCCGAAACGGGCTTCGAGCGCCTTGACCGCGGGCCGCTGCCGCAGGTGGTCAATCGACGGGATCTGTCTCTGATCGGTCATCGCAAACAGGCGGTCGTGTGAAAATCCGAATTCTGACTCGGTGTTGAACGGTGTTGAACCGTGGCCACCTGAAACGGTGTTAAACCGGTTGAACCGTGGCCCCCTTGAACGGTGTTGAACCGTGTTGAACCGTGGCCCCTTATACGGTGTTGAACCGTGGCTCCCGAACTGCGGAGCCGCAGGCCGCGGGCTGCCGGGCGCGGGTGCGCACCGGGTACAATAGCGTCCTATTCCATGTCAGACAACACGCCACCCGAGGCCCCGGTCCGCGATTATCGTCCGGTGGAGCGCTTCTGGCCGTACGTCGACCTGCCGGAGCAACCGACCGCCGAGGAGCTCGCCTCGCTGCAACCGGAGCTCGCCGAGGCGTTGTTTGGCACTCCCAAACTTCCATTCTCGGTCTCGCTGGAGTTCTCCACGTTCGACGCCGCGGACTATCACGCCGCAGTCGACATGGCGCGCGCCTCCGCCGAGTACCGCGAGATCGGGGCCGGCGCCTCCCTCCGGCACCGCGCCCGCTTCTACCCGGAGCACGCGCTCCAGCTTCGCGACCTGTTCGAGGTCGTCGGGCGCTTCGACTCGACCGACGTGCTGATCGACGACAAGCCTGTGCCCTACGCCCGAGAGCTCTGGCTGCCACTCGTCTGGCTATTGATCCGATGAAGCGGATCGGCGCAGAGCGACAACGACAACGTAGCGGCCGGAATGGAGCCAGCGGCGAAGCGCTGACGCAATGCAGGGCGCCAGGCGGGGTGCAGGGGGCCCCGCCGATAAATGAATGAACCGGAGATCGCCGGCGACCTCACGCAGCTCACGACCGGTCTCAAGCAGCTCGAGGCGGAATACAACATGTTCTTCGCCGGCCGGCTGCCACGGCCGCCATGGGAGACCCGCAGCCGGGTCGACGCGATCCTCAAACGCTGGGGGCGGCGGCGAATCGATGCATCCGTGGACCGGTTCCGATTCCAGACGCTGCAGGCGCGGTATTCGGCCTTCGCGGATCTCTGGGATCGCGGCCAGCGCGCGAGAGAAGAAGGCCGCCCGGGTCCCTTCGCCCGGGCGCCTCCACGAGACGCCACGCCGAAGAAGGACACCCCTCACGAGCACAGAATCCTGCACGTCACCGCGTTCCGGGATCCGCTGCGTGAGATGGACAAGCTCCACGCGCTCTACGACTCACTGATGGATGCGCGCCGCGAAGCCGGGGATGACGTGGTGCCGTTCCACCGCTTTGCCACGCTGGTCAAGGAACAGGTGATCAAGCTGCGCGATACCGGCAGCCCGGAGGTCGCGTTCCGCGTGGCGCTCAAGGACGGGAAGGTGAATTTCACGGCGCGCGGGCTCAAAGGCGCGCCGTCAGACAATGCTGAATGCTGAAGTAATTCAGCATTCAGCATTGAAAAGAGCCGGCGCCTTGCGGCTTCCGGCTCTTTGTGAGGCGAAGTTTTGAAGTTTTAGTTAGCTAGGCTTGGTGACGTTCCCGGCCTGCGGGCCCTTCGGACCGTCGACGATCTCGAACTCGACCGCCTGGCCTTCTTCCAGCGTGCGAAACCCGTTGCCCTGGACCGCCGAGAAGTGGACGAACACGTCGCTGCCGCCTTCACGCTCGATGAATCCGTAACCCTTGGCGTTGTTGAACCACTTGACCTTGCCTGTGATACGCATCGTACTTTTCCTGCCTTGCAATTCGCGGCGCGTTTTACGCCGCCGTGATACCTGCTCGCCATCCGCGCGCCCGTGGGCGACAATGACGAACATAAAAAAAGACCGCGCGAGTGCGCGGCCTCGGCTTACGACGCTGGCCTCCGCCTCGGCGCTTTCGCGCTTCAGCATGGCAGGCTCAACGCCGGTGGCATAGTAAGCGGCCCGGCTCGGCCGTGTCAAGAATAGGCTTCAGGCTCTGGGCTTCAGGGTCCAGGAAAGAATTCAATCGCATGCGTGCAATTCTGAGTGTTTCGGACAAAAGCGGCCTCCTCGAGCTCGCCCGAGGCTTGTCGGCCCGCGGCATCGAGCTCATCTCGACCGGAGGGACGGCCAGGGCCATTACGGCGGCCGGCCTGCCGGTGCGCAACGTGTCGGACGTGACCGGGTTTCCCGAGATGATGGACGGTCGGGTCAAGACGCTCCACCCCGCGGTCCACGGCGGCATCCTCGCGCGACGCCAACGGCCGGACGACCTCGCCGCCATCGGCGCCCAAGGCATCGCGCCGATCGACCTGGTCGTCGTCAACCTGTACCCGTTCGGTCAGGCCGCGGAGAATCCAGAGACCCCGTTCGACGCGTTGGTGGAGGAGATCGACATCGGCGGGCCGAGCCTGCTGCGCGCCGCCGCCAAGAACTTCACCGACGTTCTCGTCGTCGTCAGCCCCGCCGATTACCCGACGGTGCTCGAAGAGCTTGCACGCGAGGGAGGGCCCTCGCTCGAGTATCGCTTGTCGCTGATGAAGAAGGCCTTCATCCACACGGCCCAATACGACGGGATGATCGCGATGACGCTGCAGCACGTGCAGGTGGATGGCGGGGCGATGAAGCGCGTGGCGCCAGGCCATGAGCCGGTCCATCCGCACCCCACACGTCGCGACCTGAGATACGGTGAGAACCCGCATCAGAAGGCCTCGTGGATACCGGTTCCCGATCAATTCAAGCAGCGCTGGCAGGTGCACCAGGGCAAGGAGCTGTCCTATACCAACCTGCTGGATCTCGACGCGGCGCTCAGGCTTGCCGTCGAGTTCTCTGAGCCCGCGGCCGTCGTGATCAAGCACACCAACCCGTGCGGCGTCGCGACCGGGACGTCGGCAAGTGACGCTTACGTGCGCGCCCGTGAGGTGGATCCGCTCTCGGCCTTCGGCGGGATCGTCGGCGTCAATCGACCGATCGACGTCGAAACAGCGACGGCCCTCACCGCCACGTTCATCGAGGCGGTGATTGCGCCCGGGATTGCCGACGAGGCCCGGGCCGTGCTGGCGTCGAAGGTGAACCTGCGTGTCATTACGACCGATTTTTCCAGCGTGTACGAGCCCTTGATGAATCAGGAACCGCGCGAGATGCGGTCCTTCCTGGGAGGCGTCCTCCTGCAGGAGCCGGACCGCGTTTCGGAAGCGGGTTCCGACTGGCCCCAGGGAGAATTCCCGCGCGTGGTGACGACACGTCAGCCGAGCGCCGACGAGTGGACCGCCCTCAGGTTCGCATGGCGCGTCTGCGCGCACGCGAAGTCGAACACGATCGTGTTCAGCGGCCCGGATCGCACGCTGGCCGTCGGTGCAGGCCAGATGAGCCGGGTCGACGCGGTCAAGATTGCGGTCATGAAGGCTTCGAGCGCAGGGTCGGCGACAGCCGCCGGCGACAAGCCGCTGCAGGGATCCGTGGCGGCCTCCGATGCGTTCTTCCCGTTCCGCGATGGGCTCGACGCCATCGCCCGGGCGGGTGCGACAGCGGTGGTGCAGCCGGGCGGATCGGTGAAAGATGCCGAGGTGATCGCCGCGGCTGACGAGCAGGGCCTGGCCATGGTCTTTACCGGCCGCAGGCATTTCAGGCACTGACGCCGATGTCGAATCGCATGATGAATCCAGCCTCCTGAATGCCGCGGACCGTCGGAACGCCCGTCCTCTGGATCCTCCTTG
>JACDBQ010000084.1 GCA_013694845.1 Acidobacteriota bacterium | reverse complement strand
CTGCAGCCGCAGCTCGAGATCCGCCAGATCGACGCCGGCGAACTCGCCGTCATTCAGTGTCGCGTCGGTTTCGACACCGTCTTCCGCCCGCACCATATCCATCCGGCGCAAGGGCCGGGCCCGCTCGATCAACCGGCGCAGCAGCCAGGCGAACGACTCGAATGCCACCAGGCCATGCCTGCCGGCCTGCGGCGAGTCGGCGCTCAACACGATCGCCTCGTGCTCGGGGATTGCGCCGGGCCGCGCCCGGGCCTTGGCGGAGAGAACCGCGCCAATGCGCTCCTGCACTTCACTCTGACCGCCGCCCTGCTGCGATTCGCTCCCGAGCACCAGTGCGAGCGGTGACAGGCCCAACTCGCCGACCGCCGCTTCCAGCTGCACGCCCGAGGCGACCCACGAATCGATCTTCGCAGGGTCGTCCTCGTTCAACACGGCGCTGAATATTCGCGCGCCGAACAGGAAGCTCGCCGGATCACCGAGCAGAGTTGCCAGCCACGCATTGAGCCGTGGTTCAACTGTAGCCGCGAGGTCATCGTCGGCGATGCCGGCCCACAGGCCGCGCTGGTCCGACTGCATCGCGACGACGACGCGCTGGGTATATCCCCTGGTGCTGTGCGGCGTGTCAACGACGCGGGTCTCGGGCGGGCGCTGCTGCTTGTCGAGCGTGAGCAGGGCGGCACCGGCCCCATCCATGTTGCCGCCGGCGATCTGGAAGACGCTTTCGGCGAGCAGCAGGTCAGCGACGGAGTCCAATTGGTCCACCAGGTCGTTGACGATACTCGCGATCAACTTCAACTCACCGGCCGTCAACACGAGCGGCAGCACCGAGGCCCCGATGTGATCGATACCCTTTTCACGGTATTCGGCGACGAGACGAACACCATCGATGACATCCCTGGCGGCGATTGCCTCCTGCGCTTCCTCGCTCGCCTTATTGCCTGCTGGCCGGAATGGAAAGGCGCGCCTCAGCTCCAGGATGTGCTGCGACAGCTCGTTATCGCGCAGCGCGCGCTCGAAACGATAGCCGAGAAGCGCAGCCATCGATTGCCCGCCCGCCAGCCCTTCCAGCAGGCGCCTGGCGCGCTTGACGCGGCGGGAACGCAGGTCGATATTGAATGCGCTGTTCGCGGCCTGGCGGTTGGCGAGATGCCCGCTTCGGAGGATGGCCGCGGTAGCGGCCTGCTGCAGGGATGGCGCGTGGACGTATCCGAGGCTGTCGGCGGCCTGGTCAGCCGGCCGCGACGAGTCGGGTCGCAGATCCTCGACGACCCCGAAGGCGCCGATGTGCACGCCTAGCGGCGCGCGCTCCCGCATCTCGTCGAGCCGCTTGGTCGCGAGCGATGTTATCCACGCATCGAGCCGATGCGAGTAGAGGTCGAGTGTCGTCCGCAGGGCGAGGCCAAGCTCCCCGGCGCTGCGATCCTTGAGAAAGGCAAGGCTCTCGTTGAACCTGGCCACGTTCTGCAGCTGTTCCGGCCAGTTGCCAACAACGCTGCCGAAGTGGCTGCCGAAGAACGCCTCCACACTCCGATTCGCGGTGGTACCTTCCAGCTGGATCCCGAGCACCGCGTTGGCGTGACTGACATCGAACTGGTCGCCTACCTGAGTCGACACATCGACGCCGACGAACTCGGCCGGGCGCAGCCGGCTGGCCTGGGCCTTGATGGCGGCACTGACGTTCGGTCGCGCGGCAACATGGTCGCGGAACACCGATCGGCCCGAATGCAGTACTTCTTCGTCAGCAGCGAAGGCGAGCATCGCCTCGAGCAACGATTCGCCGTTCTGCATGGCGACGAGCGACCGCCGGATCTGCGGCGTAGGACTCGAGAGCACGTCCAGCAGCGCCGCGATGAAGTTGCGTGCGAGCGGCTCGTCTCCGTCGAGCTCGCGAGCCGGCTGCGCAGGATCACGCTGCACCCAGGGCACGGCGTCGAGGGATGTCGGCTTTGGCCGGACGCCACATGTCGCCAGGAATGGGGACTTGATGCTGGATGGATGTTTCTCGAGCAGGCTCGCGACCAGCAGGTGCAGGAAGAGCCCCTGCCACGCAGCGAACGGCTCGATATCCGGATAGTTCTTCACCGCCGCCGGCCCGGCGACGTGCCAGAAACGCTTCGACAGCGCCCACGGCTGCATCGCCAGGACCTGGTGCAGGCTCTCGGCGCTGGGGTTGCGCAACGTGGGCACGCTGCGCGTCGCACGTTCCCAGTGCGTGCGGAACCAGCTGATGGCTTCGAGCAGCTCCCGCTCCAGCGGCGAGTTGGGTTTCGGCGTGAAGGTGCGCCCGGTGACGGGCAGGATGCCGTAGGGCGTGTTGCCGACCCTGAGTGCCGAGAGCGGGCCGCTCGGGCGCAGGTAGCGGACGGCGAATGCGCGCAGCTGCTCTATGGCGGTGTCGTCGATCAAGGTCTGCGAGCTCTCGATCGGGTTCCAGAAGAAGCGGAGCGTGTAGCCGATCGTGGCGTTCCACAGTGCGTTGATCATGTGGCCGGCAGCGGCACCCTCCAGCAGGTGCGCGCCCGGTACGAGACCCGCGTCGAACCCCGGGCGCGGATCCCCGCCGGCACCGATCGCTGACTTCGGCACTCCCAGCAGCAGCTGCAGCCTCGCGCCGGCGCTGGCGAGTTCGTCCGCCACCGCGGCCGACTGCGCATCGGCCTGCGCCGGGTCGAGCGCGGCGAGAACATCGCCGCCGTTGGCCGCAAAGCCGGAGCGCTTTGCGCCGGTGTTGTTGGTCGGCGTGCCCTGCGCGACAAACGCGAGCCCTTCGGCGTGCTGATGGTTGTCAAGGAGCCCGGCCATGAGCTCCGCCGCCGACTCTGGTGTCTGCGTCCAGTCGACGCCGAGCACCAGCAGGCGATCGACGCCCTGACGCAACTCGTTGCCCTGCACGTCGGCCTGGAGCACGGTGATCGCCATCCCGGCGGCCTCTGCGGCGGCATAGTTGACCATCCACGCGCGGTCACCCGCGAAAGGATCGACGCTGTCCGGGTCCTCGACCAGGAGCGGGTCGAACAGCGGCGACAACGCGAGCTGATCGGCAACCACCGTGCCCCACTTGCGGAAGATCTGCCGTCCATCCCGGAGCCCGATCGCCACGAAGCGATCCGGCAGCGCCTGCGCGAACACCTGCGCCGATTCGCCCGCCGCCTGCGGGACGGCGTCGTCGTCAAATTCCGGTTCGGCGGCGGTGCCGATCTGGTCGGCGTTGGCAGGCGTGGTCGTCCGCACGACGTATGCCGCGCGCGAGGGGCCAAACAGGCGCGCGATCTGTGTCCAGGGGGAGACCGGGTCGGCGGGATTGGCAAAACGCAGGATCCAGTAGCGCCTGCCCTCGTCCAGTTCATTGGGCCTCAGACCCGGCTCGTGCGCGAAGTTGTGGAGCGTGTCCGGATAAATCCGGATCATCAACTTCGTCGTGGCATCGTCGTATCGCGTCTGCACCGAGACGGGAAAAAGCGCGATCGGGTGCGTGGTCGACAGCGCCTGCACCATAAGCGCCGGGTCACGTTCCCGCCGCAACCGCTCGGACAGCATCGCGATCGATTCGAGCGACTTCCGCGAAGCAGCCGCGGCCGCACGCGTGGTTTCGGCCAGCTTGGCGACCCGCGTTTCCAGTCGTGCGCTCGTCTGATCATCAGCGCCGCTGCGTCGCAGCCGCTCGAGCTCTGTCTTCGCCCGCTGGTGGTCGGCACTCGCGGCGCGTTGCCTGGTCCGCTGGTCGGCGAGCGCCGAGCGTGCTTCGCGGATGGCGTCGAGGTTCAGTTCAAGGGGAGGCATGCGGCTCCTATGTCGCGAGGTCAGCGCCGAGGTAGTAGGCGCGGAACGGCTCCTGCAGCAGCGCCTTGGCGATATCGGCCGCTGTCGCGTTGGCCGTCAGCGTCGGGAACGACGCGAACGGTTTGTCGGCCAGGTTGATGAGACTCTGCACGCTGGCAAAGCCGCCCGCTTCGACCTGCAGGTGGCTCCATGACAGTGCCTTGTACGGGTTGTAGCCGCGGGCCGTGAGAGCGTTCCCTGGCGTGGCCATCTGCACGAGCGCCGACTTCAAGGCCGACCGCTGCCTGGGCGCCGCTCCCTGCGGCTGCCCCGGCGGCGTCACCGGAACGTCGAACCCGAAGCGCGGCTCACTCATCTGCTCTTCGAGAACGAAACACCACTTGCCGGCATCGGCCTTGTCGATGTCGAAGCCGAAGAACGTGACGTCGGGCTCGATGAAGCCCGAGAAGACCGGCGTCTGAATCGCATCCGCGGCAGGCGGGTTGCCTGCCGCGTTCTTCAGCAGCTGGGTGTGGTCCGGGCTGGCGGGGTCTGGACTAGCGGGCGTGGTCCGCTTTTTCCAGGCATACACGGCGGTGTTTGGATATCGGCGCAGCAACTGCCCGCGGATCAGCAGCGCAATCCGGTCCGGATCCACCATGTTCTCGTCGGTTCGCTTGCCGAGCGGCTGCGCGCGCCATTGGTGCATCGGTTCCATGTCGTTCAAGAGCACGAACATGGAGCCCATCGGCCGCGTGCGTCCCCAGAAACGCTGAAACGGCGTGCCGCGCAGATCGGTCGGGAAACCGCGCCACAACAACTCGCGATTCATTTCGAAATTCGCGCCCGCCATCACGGCATCGATGAAGTGCTGATTGACCTGGACGAGCATGATCAGGTCCTGCGGCAGATCGTCGACACCCGGCATGAACGCGTTCCTGTTGTAGTCGGCGAGATCCCGGTAGAAGGCGTTGCGCAGGCGCGGCCAGGCCATGACCCGGTCGAAATGCCTCGGGATCATGAAGCGATGATGGATGGCCGGGTTCTGTGGCAGGAACGCCGAGAGGTGCGGGCTCGCCCTGTCGACGGCGTTGCGCGCGATCGAGACCGTCGAGGCGAGCCGAAGCGGAAGGGTCAACGCCGGATCGGTACGGGCGCGCAGGATCACCGCGGCCTGGGCGAGCGGAAAATCGATCACCTGGACGTCGATCCGGGCCGTCGCCAGCGCGTCCCGCCACGTCCGCTGGACGTCCCGCGTGGCCGCCGCAAAACGCGCGAGCACCTCGCGTCCGCGGAGTGGCGGCGGGATCGTGACGCTGACGACTCGCTGTGCCGTGGTATCTGCGGCCGGACGCGAGAATTCGAAGTGATCGTCGAGCGTGAATGGCTCCGCCGGTCTGCGCGCCTCGGTGTGGAAGGCATTCAGCGGCAGAAGCGCGAACAGGCCAGCCGGATCCAGCTCGCGCGCACGGCCGCCGTCGATCCTTCCCAGTTGCGTCGGCCGCCCGGCATCACCAGGACGGACGGGGGAGGGCGGCAGAGGGCGCCGCGCAGCATCGAATCGGGCGACGACACGGTGAACCGTTACTTCACCGCTCCGGCGGTCCAGACGTAACTCGCTGACCTGCAGGACGCCGGTCGTCAGGTTCGATTCAATCAGGAACCCTTCGGCCTCGCGCAGCCCCGGCGAGTCGATCTGTGACGCGATCAGCACCCAGTCATTTGGCGTCAGCGTAGGGGACAGCGCGGCGAGCATCCTGAAGCGCTCGACATGCAGGTCGGTGAACACACCATGGCTCTGCCCTTCACGCGCCTTCAGCTCCGGCACGCCGCGGGTCGCGAGCGTCCTCTGCGCCACCCGACCGCTCGTGAGCGCTTCCTGCACGGTCCCGACGCGCAGTGTGCCGCGACCGAGGCCGATGCGCGAGAGGTCCAGGCGTATCTCGGCCGCGCCTCTCAGGTCAATATCCTCGAACAGGTTCGTGCCGACGATCCCATCGGGCGTGAACGCGTTCACCGAGAACGCGGCGGGGCGCCGGGTCGCGTGCGCCATCGTCGTGACGTACCGGCTGAACAGCGCCGGCAGTGCAGCGGTCGCGCGGTTCAAGCGGGCGGCCATCCGCAGCGAGCGGTTCGCCGGATTTGCGATCCGCCGCATCGCCGCGTCGACCATCGCCACCGGCATGCTCGACCGGGCGAGACGGCCGCCGAGGGATGCAACCTTGCCATTGAGGCGAAAGGTTTCCGCGGCGGTGCCGAACGCCTCGATGCGGGGCAGCGCCGGGCCGAACAGCTGCAGCAGCCGGTCCGGCGGCAGCACGTCGTAGTGTTTGCGCTTGAGGGCTCCAAGCGCCTCGATCGCCAGGCGGGTGAGATTGAACTTCATCTCCGCGGTCAGGATGTCGCCGATCTGGTCCCAGCACGCGTCGACGTAATCCTCCTGGTTCTTGCGAACGACCTCGGCGCCGTATCCAGCAGCGCCGCGGTAACGGGGGTGCAGGTTCAGGTCCGCCAGCCAGTGCGCGCCCAGCCTTGGCGCTGACACCGGGCCCACGCCAGCGCGAAACACCCGGTGCTGCCGCGCATGCCAGCCACCCACGAGGGGAGGCTTCACTTCGAGCCGTCGTCCTTCGGCATTGGTCGCACCGTCGCCAACAGGATTCGCGACCTGGTCCTGCGGGGTGTTGACGATGATCTCCAGGCTCTCGGCGTGGACGGGCGCAGGGGGCGATCCGGGCTCGTAGCTGAGCGGAACGAGCGCGCCCTCCATGGTTGTCACAAGGCCGGGCGTGGAGCCGTTCAACAGGTTGTCAACCGCCATCGGCATCGTCCCGACCGTTTTCAACTGCGCTGCGATGGCCGTGCCTTTGTACGAGCTCGGCGTCCGCAACCGGCGCGCCAGCGATTCGAAGTCACCCTTGGGGCTCGTCGAGAACTCCCAGTGGTAGTAGACCGGCAGGACGACATCTGCGGCGACGCTCCTGTCCCATGCGGGAGCGAGCGTGGTCATCGCCGCGTCGGCCTCGCCCGGGACCTGGCCGAGGCCCCGGAGGCGCCCCGGCTCGAACGCGGGCACGAGGCAGGCGACGTAGTCGGTGCGCTCTTTCAGCCGGCGCGGACAGACCAGCCGCGAGATGTTGCTGGCCGGTTTCCCCTGAAGATCGGCCTGGATCTGCGCCGCGTTGTCGTTCACCAGCTGGGCATGCGCCCATGACCATGAGTCGGCCAGGTCCGGCAGCTCGCTCGCGACATCGCCTGCCTTGATCCGGATGGACGGCAGCAGCGCCTGCGGCGAGAACCGGGGCAGACCCGTCCTGGCGGCATCGAGCACCACCAGCACCAGCCATGGCCGCAGCCGCCGGTCGTCCTGCGCCCGGGCAGGTGTGAGCATCCACGGGAAGTCGGGCGGGTCGAAATCGACGATCGCGAGGTAGTTCGGCTCGAAGTTGCGTGCGTGCGGCTTGGGATCGGTGCGAATCACCAGCCGCTGATCGATGCCGATCACATCACCCGGCCCGTGCAGACGCAGCGCCACCGGCGCGATCGCCGTCCCGTTGTGGGGCGCCGCGAGCTGCACGCCGACCTGGGCACTCCCGCGCGCCGCGAGCGGTGCGCCAACTCCGAGATTGTCTTCACCATCGAGCGCGACGGCAAGGCCGCGCCGCACCCACGGCAGGAACTGGTATGCAATCGGCATCGTCCCTTCCCTAAAACGTCATCTCGAATGCTTCGACGACTTCGACACCGTCACCCGCGGCCCGGGCGTGATCCTGTGCGTGCCAGAACGACTCCGCGGCGCGGCCGCTCAATGAGGCGCCGACCATCGCACCCGCCGTGGTATCGAGCGTCTGCAGCGGGGGCGGATTCACCGCGATCTTGATCTCTATCTCGGGCAGCCGCCGCGCCTTGTCGCGCAGCTCTGATCGGCCCGCGGCGCCGTTGTCCAGCGCCCACGCCATATGGCTGGCGGCGATCAACCCGGCGCCGGCGAGGATCGTCACGGTGGCCGGTGTCGATAGATTCACTTCCTCGTAGTCGAACTGCTCGGCCACTGGTGCGCCGAACAGGTAGTCGCGCTGCCCGACCTCGAAGCCGGATTCGAATCGGTCGAAGGACGGCTTGGCGAGCAAGTCGTCCTCCTTCATGTCGATGAACTGTGCCACCGGGAAGCTGTCGTCCAGCTTCCGGTCGGCGGTCTTCTCGATTACGCCAAAGCGGATCTTCTCGATCGCGATCTGCTTCTCACCTTCGATCGCGTCCGACCCGAGTTTTGTCAGCGCCTTCGCCAGCGGAACGCGCTTCTGCACGAACTGCAGCAGCGCGTTCGGATGCGCGAGCAGACCGGGCGCCGCTGGCAGCTTGACAAGGGTGACGAAGCCGTCGTTGGCCGCCGGCAGGACCGCCGACCAGTTCACCGGGGTGCCCTTGTCGTCCTTGCCTTCGAGCTCTTTCTTCAGTTCGTCGACGAGCCTGATCCGGCGAACCGTGGTCTCACGGTCCTCGCCCCAGGTCTCATCGACATTGAAGTGAAAGTCAGGCAGCGGCCAGGGCGTATGAATGGTGGCGCGACCGACGATGTGCCAGCGCCCGGGTCCGGCGAGCAGCCCGTAGATGTCCACGCTCGCAAAATCGATGTCGAACACCTCCACGCCGGCCCACACATGGATGTCGACCTCGAATCGGAACTTGGGGACGATGTAGATGATCGCGTTGAACTCGAAACCACCCTCGAACGCGGCGACGCCGACGTCACCCCACACCCGCATCGAGGAGCCGCCCTGCACTGTCGCGGAGGTGACCGCGAAGTACCCTTTGAACTCCAGCCCGACGATGCCGATCGAGAACTCGGCGCCGACACGCTGGAAGGGCGCCGGGATGTCGGGTGGGATGTCGGTGAACCGCGGATGGAAGCCGCCCGCGCTGATGAGGAAGCTTGGCTTGTTGCCGAACAGCGCGCGGAACGCGAACTGCCCGGTGAGCGAAATGAACAGGACGCGCGAGTCGCGCAGGACGCCATCCAGCCAGAACTTCAGCGGATCGAAGACCACGCCGCCGGCGATGTCCATCTGCAGGTACAGCAGGGCGAGCGACTTGTCGACCAGAGGCGGCAGCTGCACGATGACCTGGCCGACAATGACGATCTGGCTCGGCTCGATCAATACGCCGATGCGTGCGGTCACCAGGCTCGGCGTGCCCCAGCCGAGCTCGAGCATCGGCCCGATCACGAATCCGCCCGCCTTGAACGGAAAGATCGTGCGCAGCTGGTTGATGATCTGCGGGGCGTTGGCAATCGGGTTCTGCGGGAAGAGGAAGCTGTCGAGCGACCCTGTCGCGAGCCCTGAACTGAGGGCTGGCGTGCTGATCGTGTGCTGGACGCCGAGCAGGCCACCGATGCCCGTCATGGTGAAGCCGAACCCGAGCTGGATCGGCGGCAGCTGCGCGGTGATTATCAGCAGCAGGGACCAGCCGCCCGGGTTCTTCGTCGACAGCAGACCGATCGCCTTCACGCCGATCTGCATCAACTTGATGTCCAGGATCCCGCCGTACTCGCCGCGCGGCTCGTCAAAGAGCAGGAAGCCGCCACCCTTGATGACGCCCGCGTCGATCACCAGGCCGGCGCCCGAAGGCGGCTTCAAGCCCCACTCCGCTGTCGGCGTGCCACCGCCGAGCAGGTTGCTCAGATTCAGCCGGGTGCCGAGGCGATCGATCGAGCCGGCGAATGGACCGATTGCAACCTGGAACGAGCCGGAGATCTCGATTTCGATCTGATCCAGGCCCGCGCTCTTCGTCAGCTCGAAGTAGAGGAACGGGATCTGGACCGGGCTGTTTGGGATTTTCTCGAGCGGGATGGTCGCCTTGAGTCCGGTGCCGTCCTTGAGCCGAAGACCGGCGACATCGCCGATCAATCCGAACGTGAGTGCCACTTCGATCGTATCGCCGATCACCGCCCCGAGCAGCGCATCGTCGCCGACCCTCAGCACCAGCTTGCTGTCCTTCAGATCGAACTCGACCTGCGGCGCGTCGTTCTTCAGCCGGATACCGCCCGACAACTCGCCGATCGAGAAGTGCGTGTCGCTGAGCGAGCCGAGTATGAGCGGCGCGGCGCTGCTCTTTCTCGCGAACGTGACGCCGATGTCGACAGCGCCGCTCAGTTCCGGTGCCGGAATGGCGGCCGGCAGCGGTACGAGCGGCGGCACGCTGAACTGGGCGCGAAGGCCCGCGCCGGTCGAAAACCGAAGCTCGAACGCCTCGCCTGCCGAGGGTTGTGCGCTCAACGTGCCAGAGAGCTCCGCGAACAGCTTCGACGGCCCGCCGGTGGTGCTCACGCCGAGCGTCAGGTCCAGCCTGTTCGTGGCATCGTCACTGCGCGCGAGGGCGAAGGCTTTGTGCTGATTGGCGGGCGGGAGCGCGATGGCCACCGCTGCGGACAGGGCCGGCAATCCCGGTGCGGCGAACGTGCGATCGAGGATCGTGCCGACCGCGATGATCGCCAGCCCGAGGATCATTTGAGGCTCGGCAACCTGCGCGTCGCTCAGTGCTGGATCGTTTTTCAGCAGCTGAATCAGCTTGCGGGCAGGAGGCCTGCTGTCGGGTTCATCGGCATCGCCGCTCAGGATCAGCAGAAGCTTGGCGATGGAATACGCGCTCGGGGGCTTGCCTGGAGCGGCGCTCGTAATCCGGTCGATCTGCTTGATGACGTTGCTCAGGTCGTCCAGACCGACGGAGCCGGCGTCGATGTTGGCGAGTATCTTTCCAAGAGTGCGCAGCGCGGCCAGGGTCTCGCCCGTGACCATCGCGGCGATCGCGAGCGACTGGGCTTCCGCACGCGTTGCCGCAAAATTCGCGGGGTCGATGGTCGCGGCGGTTTTATCGAGCTCGAGACCGAGCCTGGTGCGCAGGATGTCAGTGAGGGTGGCCGACAGATCGAAGGCGCCGTCGGGCGGAATCGCGGCCTGCAGCTGATCGACCGACGCCTTGAACCATTTGAAGGCCCGTAAGAAGACCTGGTCCGATGTGCCCGCCATTCGCCCTCCGACCACTCGACTGCGCGCGCCCGGACGCACGGAACCCGCCGAGGAGCGCAGATTGTCGCACGGGTTCACCGGCGTGGATAGCTGGGCTGTTCGCGATCTGGCGAATGTTGACCTATGGGACCCGCCACAGGGATACCTTGTGGCGCCCGATCCGCCGGAACGCCTCGGGATTCCAATCCCCCATGTGCCACATGTAAGACACGACCCGTCCTCCGGCCGGCAGTTGCGCGAGCAGGTTGGGGCGCAGCTTCATGTTCGGCTGCGGATGCAGAAAGAGCGTCACGACGGTCGCCGGGCGCAGATCGGCGGCATACATGTCGCCCAGCTTGAACTCGACCCGGTCGCTGACACCCGCGGCGCGTGCGTTCGCCTGCGCGCGGGCGTTTAGCACCGGATCGATCTCAACGCCGACGGCGCGCGCCCCAAACTCCTTTGCCGCCATAATTGGGATCCGCCCGTCACCGGAGCCGAGGTCGTCGACGACGTCCTGTGGACCGACCGCGGCCATCTCCAGCATCGCGCGGACGACAGGCATCGGCGTCGGTTCATATCGAACGTCGCGGCCCGGCACCGTGCGGCACGCCGATGAGGGGACTAGTGATGCGGACAGTGATGCGAACAAGCCCACCAGTGCAAGGGACCCGAGAGATCTGAGCCCGCTCACAACGGCATTATCCGCCCGGCCTCGCCGGCAGCCTACAGTTCCAGCAGATCCTTACCCACCACGATCCTGCCCTTGAAGTGCCGTCTGACGCCGGCGATCCACTGCTCGTCGGAAGGCGCGCCAGGTCCTTCGGTCGGCACATAGTGTGAGAGCACGACCATCCCGACCCCCGCCGCCGCGGCGACGCGGCCGACGTCGGGCGCGTCGGTGTGGCTCGCGAGGATGTGCCGCACGACGTCTGGCGGCTGCGGGCCCGCCGGGCCGCTCCCAGAATTCCCGTGACACCACTTCGTGGACCAGCACGTCCGCGCCCCGCGCCAGCTTGACGACGTTGTCGGAATAGCGCGTGTCCCCGGAGATCACGATCGACCGGTCGGCCGTGTCGAAGCGGTAGGCGAAAGAGTGCTCGATCGGGGGATGGTCGTTGATCGCTGCGGTGACGCGGACGCGGTCGTCCGTGAGACCTCTCCGCCGGCGGTGATCTCGTGGGGTCGCACGAGCGGCGCGAGGGGCGGCCGGCCCTCGTCCCGCATGCGCAGGTCGATATCGAACCGGTACGCCTCGAGCAACTGCTTGGTCATTTCGATCAGCGGGGGCGGACCGTAGGCGTCCACCGGCTCGGACAGACCGCCGGGCCAGCCAAGCAGAAACAGCGGTCCGTAGCCGGCGATGTGGTCCGAGTGCTGATGCGTGATGAACACGGCGCGCAGGTCGCGCAGGGGCAGCTTCGCCAGCGCGAGCTGCCGCGCGACGCCATCTCCGCAGTCGATCAGGTAAATGCGGCCGCCGACGACGATCGCCTGTGCCGGCGCTGCGGCCTTGGCCTTCGGCGTGGGACCGCCGGCCGTGCCGAGCAGCATCAGCCGTGTACCGTGCCGGCGCTCCTGCGCGCCAGCCAGAGCGGTATACGCCAGGAAGGATGAACCGGCCGCGAGGAATGCGCGGCGTGAAAGATCAGCCCGAGCCATCGTCGGATTCTACAGCCGCCGCCCCCGCGCCGAATCCCGTCCTCAGTGTCGTAGGATGGCAGTCCCCGCCGAACAGAGAAGCAACCGGAACGGGGTGCCCGCTTCGCGCTGAAGAATAATGGGCGCTTCGGCGCGGTAGGAAGACGACGGGGGCCCAGCGCCGATCAGAAAAGCAACTGAACGGAGCGAGAGTGAGTGAAGGTTGCCAGGCGGGGTGCGGGGTGCTAACGCTGCGGGTGCCGGCAGACTGACGCTCAGGGTTCGGGGCAGGTGCGTTCCGGGGGTGCGGGCAGACTGTCACCTAAGTCCGGCCTTCGCGCCGAGCGATACGATCGGCGCTTCGGCGCGGCTGGCCGGGGGCCCCCGCCGAGTAAGAAGAGCGACTGCGACTGACTGCATTGTGCGAACGCCTCGCGGGAACCGGGCATAGACACTCCTCGGAATCCCTCCAGCCTGAGGCAACGAAGATTGCTTACGCTGGTCGGCGCGCCGAACAGGGCGATGGAGCGTGGGGTTCGCTCAACGACGAGACGAGCGAGAAACGCTCCCGAAGGACGCGCCCGAGTTCGGCCGGCCGCATGGCAGCGCCGTACTCGGCGCGTATACTTACCGAACCTCGGGCCCGCTGGCTTCGGCGTCGCGCCCGTGTGCATTCAACCGATGATCCAGGCGATCGAAACACCTCCAGCACCCGGCGAGATCGTCCGCGTTCGTTCGCGGCGCTACCTCGTCGAGTCCGTCGAGCTCCCTGAAACGGGCACGGCGGACCAATCGCTCGTGCGGCTGTCGTGCCTCGAGGACGACGCCGAAGGGGAGCCACTCGAGGTTCTCTGGGAAAAGGAGATCGATGCCCGCCGGATGAACGAGGCGGATTGGTCGAAACTCGCAAATGGGGATTTCGACCCGCCACGCTGGTTCGCCGCCTACTACCGCACCCTCCGGTGGAACTCGGTCACCTCGACTGATCCACGGCTGTTCCAGGCGCCATATCGCGCAGGCATCCGGATCGATGCATACCAGCTGGAACCGCTGCGCAAGGCGTTGCTGCTGCCGCGCGTCAACCTGTTCATTGCAGACGACGTGGGGCTCGGCAAAACGATCGAGGCGGGCCTCATCGTCCGCGAACTGCTGATGCGGCAGCGAGTGCGCAGAATCATCGTTGCGGCGCCGCCGTCGGTGGTGCTGCAGTGGAAAGAGGAGTTGGACCAGCGGTTTGGCCTGACGTTCGTAGTGTTCGACCGGGACTACGTCCGCCGAATGCGCCAGGAGCGCGGCTACGGCGTGAACCCGTGGACGACGCACTCGCGGTTCGTTGTCTCGCACCACCTGCTGCGTGATGAGGACTACGCTTCGCCGCTCCGCGATTGGCTCGGGACGTTCGCGCCGCAGAGCATGCTGATCCTGGACGAGGCGCACAACGCGGCCCCGGCGAGCGGCGCGCGCTACGCGATCGACTCGCAGTTCACGAAATCCATCCGCGAGCTGGCGCCGCGGTTCGAGCACCGGCTGTTCCTTTCCGCGACGCCGCACAACGGCCACTCCTACAGCTTCTCGGCGCTGCTCGAGATCCTCGACCCGCAGCGGTTCTGCCGGGGGGTTCCGGTCGAGAACGTGAAGCAGCTCGATGCCGTGATGGTGCGCCGGCTGAAGGACGACCTGCGCCGGCTGCAGGGAGGCTTTCCCGAGAGGAAGATCGTCGAAGTTGCGATATCCGGCCTGTCCGCGGACAACCCCGAGCTCTTGCTGCCTCAATTGCTCGATGAGTACCGGCAGGCGCGCGAAGAACGGTTGAAGACTGCGACAAGGTCCGTCCAGACAGCTGCCGCTTTGGTCATCTGCGGACTTCAGAAACGCCTGCTGTCGTCGATCGAGGCGTTTGCGTCGACGCTGTCGGTCCACCGCCGCGCGTTTGAAGCGCAGGTAACGAAAGGCGCGTCTGAGGCTCCGGCGGCTGCTGCGGTCGCTACGCTCAGGCCGTTGCTCACCGAGTCGCCGGGATCAAACGACGACCGCGGCGAGGCGGCCGAAGATGATGTGCGCGCCGAGGAGGACGCGGCGATGGAAGCCGCGACGGCAAATACGTTGGGCGCACCGGGCGTGGACGGCTTTGCACGCGAACGGGAGCTGCTGGCCCGCATGACCGAGCTTGCAGAGACCGTGCGTGGCCGGCCAGACGAGCGCGTCAAGCGGCTGTCGCAGTGGGTCAATGACCATCCCGGCAAGCGGGTGCTGATCTTTACTGAGTAGGCGGATACGAAGCGGTATCTGGAAAAGCAGCTCCGCGCGGCGCTGACACCCAACCGCGAGGCCGATCCGATGATTGCCACATTCCACGGCGGCATGGTGGACGAGGCGCGCGAGGACGTCAAGCGCGCGTTCAACACCGACCCGGCGAAGAATGCGCTGCGCGTGCTGATTGCAACCGACGCCGCGCGCGAAGGCGTCAATCTTCAGAACCACTGTGCCGACCTGTTCCATTTCGACGTGCCATGGAACCCAAGCCGTCTCGAACAGCGCAACGGCCGCATCGACCGCAAGCTGCAGCGCGAGGACGAGGTGCGCTGCCATTACTTCGTCTACACCCAGCGCCCGGAAGACCGCGTGCTCAAGGCGCTGATCGAGAAGACGAAGACGATCCGCAAGCAGCTCGGTACCCTTGCGCCCGTTCTGGAGCGGCGCCTGGAAGACCGGCTGGCAACGGGCTTTGCCCGTCGTGACGCCGAGGCGCTCGCGAAGTCGATCGAGGACGAGCAGATCGATCCGGAGAAACAGAGGGCGGCGCAAGGAGAGCTCGAGGCTGGCAGGAAACGCGACGACGAGCTGAAGAAACAGACGGCCGACCTCCAGGACCTGCTCGGCAAGTCGCGCGACTGGCTGCGCCTCGAGAAACATGATTTGGCACAGACGATTTCGTGTGGCCTCGAGCTGCTCGGCGCGAAGCCGCTGCAGACGGGCGGCGACTCCGGCGTCTTCACGCTGCCGGACGTCACGGCGCGCTTCGAGTCGGATCCCTCCTGGGCCCACACGCTCGACACGCTGCGCGCCCCGAAGCGGAAAGGGCAGCCGGTCTGGGAGTGGCGCAACGAAAACGCCATCCGCCCCGTCGTCTTTGCCGACCAGGGGACGCTGGACGCGCCGGCCGTGCACCTGCACCTCGAGCATCGGTTCGTGCAGCGGCTGCTCGGCCGGTTCCGCTCGCAGGGCTTCGTGCACAACGACCTGGCGCGCGCCTGCGTTGGCGTCACTGAGGATCCGGTGCCTCGCGTCATCCTGCTCGGGCGTCTGTCGCTTTACGGCACGAACGCCGCCCGTCTGCACGACGAGATCCTGGCGGTGGCGGCCCGGTGGACGGATGCGAGCGCTCGCAGCGAGCCGTTGAAGCCCTACGCCGAAGCCACGCTGGACAAGACCATTGACCTGCTCGAACGCGCCCTCGGTTCTGAGCGTCCCAGGGAACTGGCGAGCGCGGTCCGTGTCCGGCTGGCTTTCGGTGCGGCGCGTGACCTCGACGAGTTGAAGCCGCACCTTGCCGCGCAGGCAAAGGCCCTCACGCAGGTCGCGATCGACGCCTTGCAGAAGCGCGGCGCGACCGAAGCCTCCGACATGCGCGGAATACTGGAGTCCCAGCGCGCGCGAATCATGCGGACGGCCGATCGGCGGGACAAGGAATTGCGGCAGCTCGGGTTGTTCAACCAGGAGGAAGTCAGGCAGGTCGAAGCCGACAAGCGACACTGGACGCGGCGCCTCGACGAGCTGGCCAAGGAGCTCGAGACCGAACCCGCACGCATCCGCGCAAGCTATGACGTCAAGGCCACGCGATTCGAGCCGGCCGGCCTCGTCTACCTCTGGCCCACCACCGGATAATGGCGCGCGTTCCCCCTGAACTCTACGCCCATCGCGAATGGCTCGGCCAGCTCCAGCAGGTCGGTCTCGTCGTGTCCCCGCAGGTGCTGGTTGACAACGGCGTCTTCGTCGATCGGCAAAAGAGCATTGATGCGCAGGTTTTTCTTCGCGCGCTGCTTCCGGACGCCGATTCCGCAAGCCAGGCATCCCGGGATGCCGCGATCGATTTGCTTGCGCTGACACGCGATGTGCTCGAGTGGCCGGATGGATTGCTTGCCGGCGGTCCGGGTGGGTTGCCGCTTCCGGATGCGCTCACCATCGCGCTGCCGGAATACAACGACACGCTGTCACCGTCCTACGCCCTGCCCGACCCGGAGAAGGCAGGTGAGTGGCTCGCGCTGGTCTCCATGGTTCCGGCGGGAACAGATCTCGACAGGGCGCCGGAGGATCACGGCGGTTGGCGCGCCGCACCGCACGCACGCCTCGAACGGCTGCTGCGCGAAACGAGCGTTCCGATCGGCCTGCTCTTCAACGGTGCATCGCTGCGGCTTGTCTACGCACCGCGCGGGGAGTCCTCCGGCCATCTCACCTTCCGGCTGGCGCACCCGGCGGAGACGCTCGGCCGGCCGATGATGGGCGCGCTCTGCGCCCTGCTCGGCGTAGAGCGGATCACCGACGTCAGCCTCGAACAGCAGCGGCTGCCGTACCTGCTCCGCGAAAGCCGGAAATACCAGAACAAGGTTTCAACAGAGCTCGCCGGCCAGGTGCTCGAGGCGTTGTGGGAATTGCTCCGCGGCCTCCAGCGCGGCAATGAGGAATCGAAATGCGCGCTGCTCGCCGAGGTCCTGCGCGAGCGCCCCGGCGACGTCTACGGCGGATTGTTGACCACGATGATGCGGCTGGTGTTCATCCTCTACGCGGAGGACCGTGGGCTGATGCCCGGGAGCGACGTCTACCAGCGCCACTATTCCATATCAGGCCTGTTCGAACGACTGCGCGAGGACCAGGCGCGGTATCCCGACACCATGGACGCTCGCTTCGCCGCCTGGGCGCAGCTCCTGGTGCTGTTCCGGCTGATCCACGACGGCGGCGGCCACGGCGACCTGCGCTTTCCCTCGCGGCACGGTCGGCTCTTCGACCCGGACGCTTATCCGTTCCTCGAAGGCCGTCCGCACGAAAGCCATCGTCAACTGGGGGACCCGGTCGAGCCGCCGATGATCTCCGACGGCGTCGTCTTTCGCGTGCTCAACAACCTGCTGATCCTTGAAGGGGAGCGGTTGTCGTACCGGACGCTGGACGTCGAGCAGATCGGCTCCGTTTACGAAGCGATGATGGGCTTCGCGCTGCAGGTGGCCACCGGGCCTTCGATCGCCGTCACTCCCAAGCACATTGTCTTCAACGTTGAGGAGCTGCTCGAGCAGAAGCCAGGGGAACGCGCGGCATGGCTCAAGGAGCAGACCGAGCTGAAGCTGACGTCGGACCTACTCCCCAAGGCAGATAGTGCGGCGGCCGTCGTCGGCGCACTGGGGAACCGGGTGTCGCGCTACACGCCGCACTTGATGAAAGCCGGCGACCTGTTCCTGCAACCGACCGAGGAGCGCCGACGCTCCGGCTCCCACTACACACCGCGGTCGCTCACCCAGCCGATAGTCCAGACGACGTTCAGCCCAATCTTCGAGCGGCTGGGAGCGCAGGCCACGCCGGAGCAGATACTCGATCTGAAGGTCTGCGACCCCGCTATGGGGTCAGGCGCGTTTCTCGTCGAGGCATGCCGCCTGCTTGCCGAGCGGCTCGTGCACGCGTGGGAAGTCCACAAGTCCACCCCGAAGGTGCCGGACGACGAGGACGTTCTGACCTACGCGCGTCGTCTCGTCGCCGAGCGCTGCCTGTACGGCGTGGACAAGAACATCTTTGCCGTGGACCTGGCGAAGCTGTCGCTCTGGCTCGCGACCCTGGCGCGCGAGCATCCGTTCACGTTTCTCGACCACGCGCTCCGGCACGGTGACTCGCTTGTCGGACTCTCTCGCGAGCAGATCGCATGCCTGCACTGGACGCCGACGAAGCAGCTTCCGCTGATTCGAACGTTCATCGATGCGCGGGTGGCCGAGGCGCAGAAGCTCCGACTCCAGATCCACTCGATGGGTGCGTCGGATGATGTGCCGGTAAGGCGCGGCTGTTGCGAGAGGCGGAGGAGGCGATCGAGGACGTGCGCCTGATTGGAGACGTCGTCATCTCGGCGTTCTTCGAGCGTGCCAAACCGCGGGAGCGCGAAACGTTGCGGGTGGCATATGGCGGAAAATCGAAGCGGCGTTCCGTACTCACGACGGTCGTAGAGCCGGGGCTTCAGACGTGTCACACCTGATGGACCTGCGCGCGGTTCAGGACTCGCTTCGGACCGGCGATCGCCCCGTCCCGGCGTTTCATTGGGACGTAGAGTTCCCGGAAATCTTTACGCGGGAAAATGGCGGCTTCGATGCCTTCGTGGGTAATCCTCCATTCGTCGGAGGCATGCTCATTTCGACGCAACAGTCACCCGGATATCTTGACTGGCTTATTGGGATGTACCTTGGGGCAGGCGACCGCTGCGATCTGGTCGCATATTTCCTCCGCCGAGCTTTCTACAAGTTACGTAAGTTCGGATCTTTCGGCATGGTCGCCACTAACACGATACGTCAGGGAGATACGAGGCAGGGCGGTCTGAAGGCAATCATATCGCAAGGCGGTGTGGTCTTTTCGGCCGAACGTCGAGTGCGTTGGCCAGGTACCGCCGCAGTAGTCGTGAGTGTCGTTCATGTCGCGAAGCAATCGCCCGTTCAGCCCCGTTTTCTGGACGGTCGGAC